>JAKAHP010000211.1 GCA_021825505.1 Pseudomonadota bacterium | reverse complement strand
CCGGCGTGGCGCCGTTCCGGCGGCCGCTGGCGGCGCCGCGCGCCGGCCGCGTCGCGCGCATCGACAACCGCCTGCTGGCGCGCGCGGCCAAGCTGGCCGGTGCACCGCATGCACGCACCGCCGGCATTCGCCTGGCGGTGCACGTGGACGACCGCGTCGAGCGCGGCGCGCCGCTGTTCGAACTGCACGCCGAATCGCAGGGCGAGCTCGACTACGCCGAAGTGTTCGTTCGCCAGCACCCGGACATCATCCATCTCGAGGACGTGGCGTGAAGCTGCTGCTGTATCCGCTGCCGGGCAACGAGGCGCGCGCTGCAGCGCTCAGCGCGGCTTTGCACGGGCGTTGCGAGGTGCAGGTGGCCGGCTGCGTCGTGCACCGCTTCCCCGACGGCGAGACGCTGGTGCGCGTGCAGCCGCCCGACGCCGGCGCGCAGGCTGTGCTGCTGTGCAGCCTGGACGGTGCCGACGCGAAGACGGTGCCACTGCTGATGGCCGCGGCCACCTTGCGCGAGCTCGGCGCCGCGCGCGTCGGGCTGCTCGCCCCCTATCTGGCCTATATGCGCCAGGACCGCCGTTTCGCGCCCGGGCAGGCGTTGTCGGCCAGGCTGTACGCGCAGCTGCTGTCGGCGCACTTCGACTGGCTGCTGACGGTCGACCCGCACCTGCACCGCATCCACGACCTGGCCGAGATCTACACTGCGCGCACCTCGGTGCTGCACGCCGCGCCGCGGCTGGCCGACTGGATCCGTGCGAATATCGAACGCCCGCTGATCATCGGCCCCGACGGCGAGAGCGCGCAATGGGCGGCCGACGTCGCCGCGCGCGCGGGCGCGCCGGTGGTGGTGGTCGACAAACAGCGCAACGGCGACCGCGACGTGGCGTCGACGATTCCCGACCTCAGCGCCTGGCCCGGGCATCAACCGGTGCTGCTCGACGACATCGTCAGCTCCGGGCGCACGCTGGTGGCGGTGCTCGAGCACCTGCGCGCCGCCGGGCGCCCGGCGGCGGCCTGTGTGGTCGTGCACGGGCTGTTCGCCGGCGACGCGCTGGCCGCGCTGCGCGCCGCGGGCGCTGCGCGCATCGCCTGCGCCGACACCACCGCGGCGGTGGCCGGCGTCGAGCGCATCGCCCTCGACGCCGACCTCGCCAGCGCGCTGCTCGAGCTGGCGCACGCCGCCGGAGACGCGCGATGATCCGATTGTCCTGCCACGGCGCGGCCAAGCAGGTGACCGGCTCGTGCCACCTGCTCGAGACCGACCGCGCGCGCATCCTGATCGACTGCGGCATGTTCCAGGGCGGGCGCGAGCTCGCCGAGGAGAACGCCGCGGAGTTCGGCTTCGACCCGGCGTCGATCGACGCGCTGCTGCTGACCCACGCCCACCTCGACCACTGCGGGCGCATTCCCCTGCTGGTGCGGCGGGGTTTTCGCGGTCGCATCATCGCCACCGCACCGACCCACGAACTGGCGCGCCTGGTGCTGGTCGACTCGGCCGGACTGCAGGAAGAGGAGGCACGGCGCGCGCAGCGCCACGCACGCCACCGCGGCGACGCCGACGCCAGCCCGCTGTACACGCTGGCCGACGCGTTCCACAGCATGCAGTATTTCGACGGCGCGGCGCGCTACGGAACGCGCATGCAGGTGGCCGACGGCGTGTGGGCGACGTTCATGAACGCCGGCCACATTCTCGGCTCGGCGTCGATCTTCGTCGAACTCGACGACGGCGCCAGCGGCCGGCGCAGCGTGTATTTCTCCGGCGACATCGGCAACCCCGGGCGGCCGCTGCTCGACGATCCGCAGGCGCCGCCGGCCGCGCCCGACTACGTCGTGATGGAAACGACCTACGGCGACCGCGACCACCGCGGCTGGCAGGCCTCGGTCGACGAGCTGATCGACGCGGTGGCGGGTACCCACGACCGCGGCGGCAATGTGGTGATTCCGACCTTCGCGCTGGAGCGCGCGCAGGAGGTGCTGTACGCGCTCGGCGACGGCATCGCGCACGCGCGCCTGCCGCGCCACCTGGCGGTGTTTCTCGACTCGCCGATGGCGATCTCGGCCACCGAGGTGTTCCAGCGCTACCCCGGCGCGATGCGCGAGGACTTCGGGCGCGCGCTGCACCACGGCGATCCGTTCGCGCTGGCCGGCCTGCGCATGACGCGCGACGCCGCCGAGTCGATGGCGATCAACAACATCCGCGGCGGCGCGGTGATCATGGCCGGCTCGGGCATGGCCACCGGCGGGCGCGTGCGTCACCACCTGCGCCACAACCTGTGGAACGAAGCCGCCAGCGTGATCTTCGTCGGCTACGCCGCGCAAGGCACGCTGGCGCGCCTGATCATCGACGGCGCGCGCCGAGTGCGCCTGTTCGACGAGGAAATCCAGGTCCGCGCCAAGGTGCACACGATCAACGGCTTCTCGGCCCACGCCGGGCACAGCGAACTTCTGGCCTGGCTGCGCCGCTGCGGCAGCCCGCGCCAGGTGTTCCTGGTGCACGGCGACCTCGACGGCGGCATGCGCGCGTTCGCCGACACGCTCGCCGCGCAGGGGGTGGCGGCGCGCATTCCCGGAGCGGGCGAGCCGATCCTGCTGCGCTGACGCCGCGCGCCATGATGCAGGTCAAGGACAGTGGTGCGTGGCGCGGCGCACCATCGAACGTGGTCAGTTCGACCCCCGAGGAGCCACGCGATGAACACGACGGAACGATTGCAGGCGGCGCAGCGCGCCGAATTCGAGGCCATGGTCGGCATTGTCGAAAAGGCGATCGAAGGTTTCGAGCAGCTCGCGCTGCTGAACCTGCACACCCTGCGCGATGCCACCGACGAAGCGGCTGAAGGCATGCGCCGCGCGCTCAGCGCACGCGACGCACAGGAGCTGTTCGCCGACGGCGCGCCGCCGCTGCAGCGCAGCGGCCAGCGCGCCGCCGACTACGCGCAACGCGTCGGCGAAATCGCCGGCAGCGCGCAGGCCGGCATGGTCGACGCGGTGAACCAGGGTTTCGCGCTGATGCAGCAGCTGGTGCAGGACGGCGCCGCGGCCGCGTCGGCCGCGGCGGGCAAGCCGGCGCAGCTGGCGTTCGGCGCCGACGGCGCGCAGGCCTGGTTCGACAACGCCATGCGCTTCAGTGCCGATGCGCTGCAGGCCTTCGGTCGCAGCCAGCAACAGGCGGCGCAGCTCGCCGCCGCGGCGCGTCCGCGCGGTGCCGGCAACGGCGCCGCCAAGCCGGCCGCGCGCGCGGCGAGGAGTTGATGCGATGGCCCGCCTCGCCCTGATCACCGGCGGCACGCGCGGCATCGGCGCCGCGATCGCGCAGCGCCTGGACGCCGACGGCCTGCGCGTCGCGGTCACCTACCACGGCAACGAAGTCGCCGCACAGGACTTCGCCGCGCACCATTCGATCCCGGTGTACAAATGGGACGTGATCGATTTCGACGCCTGCCGCAACGGCATCGAGCGCGTCGAGGCCGATTTCGCCCAGCCGATCGACGTGCTGATCAACAATGCCGGCATCACGCGCGACGCCATGCTGCACAAGATGAGCGTCGACCAATGGCGTGAGGTGGTCGACGACGACCTCGGCGCCTGCTTCAACATGTGCCGCAACCTGATCCACGGCATGCGCGAGCGCGGCTGGGGGCGCATCGTCAACATCAGCTCGATCAACGCGCTGAAGGGACAGCTGGGGCAGACCAACTACGCCGCGGCCAAGGCCGGCGTGATCGGCTTCACCAAGTCGCTGGCGCTGGAGTCGGCGCGCAAGGGCATCACCGTCAACGCGATCGCGCCCGGCTACATCGCCACCGACATGGTGCAGGCGATGGATCCGCAAGTGCTGGCCGGCATCGTCGCGCAGATCCCGGTGGGACGCCTGGGCGCGCCCGAGGAGGTGGCGCACGCGGTCTCGTTCCTGGTCGACGAGCGCGCCGCCTTCGTCACCGGCGCGACCCTGTCGCTCAACGGGGGGCAGTATCTGAGCTGAATCGGTATGCTGTGGGCGCGCGTCGACCCGACGCGCCGCCCCCGCACCGGAGCCCGCCATGCCCGCGAAACCGAAGGCCGCGCCGCCGCTGTCGTACGCCAAGCAATTGCGCGCGCTGCAGATCGAGCTGGTCAAGTACCAGCGCCATTTGATCGCGCACGGCGAGCGCATCCTGGTCATCCTCGAGGGGCGCGACGGCGCCGGCAAGGACGGCACCATCAAGCGCATCGTCGAACACCTGTCGCCACGCGACACGCGCGTGGTCGCGCTGAGCAAGCCGTCGGATCTCGAAGCCGGCGCCTGGTATTTCCAGCGCTATGCGCCGCATCTGCCGCGCGCGCAGGAGTTCGTGCTGTTCAACCGCAGCTGGTACAACCGCGCCGGAGTCGAGCGCGTGATGGGCTTCTGCACCGACGCGCAGTACGAGGAGTTCATCGAGACGGTTCCGGTGTTCGAGCAACTGCTGGTGCGCTCGGGAATCCGCCTGTTCAAGTATTACCTGGACATCGACCGCGCGCAGCAGAAGAAGCGACTGAAAGCGCGCCTGGAGGATCCGCTCAAGCAGTGGAAGAGCAGCCCGATCGACGCCGTCGCGCTGCAGCACTGGAAGGACTACAGCGTGGCGCGCGACGCGATGTTCGCGCGCACCCACAACGCGGTGGCGCCGTGGACCGTCGTGCGCGCCGACGACAAGCGGCGTGCGCGCTTGAGCCTGATCATGGATCTGCTCGCCCACCTCGACTACAAAGGCAAGGACCACGCGCTGCTGCGCCCCGACCCGGACATCGTGTTCCCGTATTCGGAGCAGGCGCTGCGCAGCGGCGCGATCGCGCCCTGAGCGCCGCGGCGTGCGCGGCGCGCCGCAACCGGAGCTTGCCGTGTACAAGAAGATCCTGGTCCCGCTCGACGCCAGCAGCACCGCGCAGGCGGCCGCCGAGCAGGCGATCGCGCTGGCGCGCGAGTGCCGCGCCGCGCTGCGCTTCATCCACGTCATCGATTTCAGCGCGCTGGTCGGCGTGCTGCCCAGCATCGTGCAGGTCACGCACGGTGAGGCCCGCCTGCTGCTCGACGACTGGATCGGACGCGCCACGCAGTGGGGGCTCGACGCCAGCTCGGTGATCGCCGAGACCGGCCCCGAGCAGCCGCGCGTGGCCGACGCCATCGTCGGCGCGGCCACCGACTGGGGCGCCGACCTGATCGCGATCGGCAGCCACGGTCGTGGCGGCGTGCGTCACCTGATGCTGGGCAGCGTGGCCGAAGCTGTGGCGCGCGCCAGCAGCGTGCCGGTGCTGATCGTCCACCCCTGAGCTGCGCTCAGGCGTCAGCGCCGCAGCAGCGCGTCGACCGCCTGCAGGTCGGCCGCGTCGAGTTGCCCCGAGGCCTGGCGCAGGCGCAAGCCGTCGAGCAGTACCGCATAACGCGCAGCGTCGAGCTGGCGCTCGGTGTCGCTGCGCGCGGCCA
>JAKAHP010000210.1 GCA_021825505.1 Pseudomonadota bacterium | reverse complement strand
GGCGTCGGCCGCGGCCAGCTCGGCGGTCGGCGACAGCATCGCCGCGGCGGTCGGCCCGGCGCTGGAGCGGTCGCTTCGCGCGCGCGCGTCGAACAGGCTGACGCGGCAGCCGGCGCGCAGCAGCCGCCACGCCAGCAGCCGCCCGGCCAGCCCGGCGCCGGCGATGCCCACGTGGGGAGTCGGCGTGCTCATCGCGCGCTTCAGCGGTAGATCTCGCTGCCGGCGTCGCGGAACTCGGCCGCCTTGCGCGCGAGTTCGTCGCGCAGCTGCGAGGAGTTGACCGCCTGCGCCGCGCTTTGCCGGATGTCCTGGCTGATTTTCATCGAGCAGAACTTCGGCCCGCACATCGAGCAGAAATGCGCAGTCTTCGCCGCCTGCTTCGGCAGCGTCGCGTCGTGGAAGGCGCGCGCGGTGTCGGGGTCGAGCGCGAGGCGGAACTGGTCCTCCCAGCGGAACTCGAAACGCGCGCGCGAAATCGCGTTGTCCCACAGCTGCGCGCCGGGGTAGCCCTTGGCCAGGTCGGCGGCGTGCGCGGCGACACGGTAGGCGATCAGCCCCTGCTTGACGTCCTCGCGGTCGGGCAGGCCGAGGTGCTCCTTCGGCGTCACGTAGCACAGCATCGCGGTGCCGGCCCAGCCGATGTTGGCGGCGCCGATCGCGCTGGTGATGTGGTCGTAGCCCGGCGCGATGTCGGTGGTCAGCGGCCCCAGCGTGTAGAACGGGGCTTCATAGCAGTGCTTGAGCTCTTCCTCGACGTTGACCGCGACCATGTGCAGGGGCACGTGGCCGGGGCCTTCGATCATCACCTGCACATCGTGCTTCCAGGCGATCTGGGTCAGCTCGCCCAGGGTGCGCAGCTCGCTGAACTGGGCCTCGTCGTTGGCGTCGGCCACCGAGCCCGGGCGCAGCCCGTCGCCCAGCGAGAAGGTGACGTCGTAGGCCTTCATGATTTCGCAGATCTCTTCGAAATGCGTGTACAGGAAGTTCTCGCGGTGGTGCGCCAGGCACCACTTGGCCATGATCGAGCCGCCACGCGAGACGATGCCGGTGACGCGGTTCGCGGTCAGCGGCACGTAGCGCAGCAGCACGCCGGCGTGGATCGTGAAATAGTCGACGCCCTGCTCGGCCTGCTCGATCAGCGTGTCGCGGAACAGCTCCCAGGTCAGCGCCTCGGCGACGCCGTCGACCTTTTCCAGCGCCTGGTAGATCGGCACCGTGCCGATCGGCACCGGGCTGTTGCGCACGATCCATTCGCGCGTCTCGTGGATGTGGCGGCCGGTCGACAGGTCCATCACGGTGTCGGCGCCCCAGCGGATCGCCCACACCATCTTGTCGACTTCGTCCTCGATGTCGCTGGTCACCGCCGAGTTGCCGATGTTCGCGTTGACCTTGGTCAGGAAGTTGCGACCGATGATCATCGGCTCGCTTTCCGGGTGGTTGATGTTGGCCGGGATCACCGCGCGGCCGGCGGCGACTTCGGCGCGCACGAACTCGCCGGTGACTTCGTGCTGCATGCCGAACCAGCTGCCGCGATGCTGGCCGCCGTTCTGGCGCAGCGTCTCGGGCAGCTGCGCGCGCAGCAGGTTCTCGCGCAGCGCGATGTATTCCATCTCGGGCGTGACGATGCCGCGGCGCGCCAGGTGCAGCTGGGTGACGTTGGCGCCGGGCCTGGCGCGACGCGGCGCGGGCGGCGCCACGAAACGCAGCGCGGCGGTGGCCGGATCGGTCTGCCGTGCCTGGCCGAACGCACTGCTCGGGCCGGCCAGCTGCTCGCTGTCGCCGCGCGCCGCGATCCAGGCCGCGCGCAGCGCCGGCAGCCCGGCGCGCACGTCGATCGCCGCGTCCGGGTCGGTATAGGGTCCGGAGCAGTCGTAGACGCGCAGCGGCGCATTGGGCTCGTGGCGCACGCTGCCGGGGGCGTCCTCGACCAGCGTGTCGGACAGCGCGATCTCGCGCCAGGGCACGCGCACGCCGTCGGGGCCGTCGAGGTAGACCTTGCGCGAGGCGGGGAACGGCGTGCGGGTGATGCGGCTGGACAGGCGCTCGGGATCGACGCTGCGGCGGACTTCGGACATGGGAGGTCTCCTGAAATGAAGGAGCCTGTCGAAGAGCGCCGGGGATTCCGTGAGCGCGACTTGCTTCCCTACGCGGGAGCGACCCCGATCAGGTTCGACGGATTCCGCGCGGACACGGTCTCAGCCGCGCAGCGCAAAAGCTGCGTCGGCACTCCGACAAGCGGGGTCGAGTATAGGCCCGGGCGCGCCCGGGCGGCGAAGCCCATGGCGCGCGCGATGGCATCACGCGCCGGCCGCGCGCGGCCGGCGCCATCCGCGGGACGGCGCCGGTGCGGGCGGCCGGGCGCAGGCGTCAGCCCTTGTCGACTTCGGCGTAGCGCTTGGCGCTGGCTTCGATTTCGGCACGCGCCGCGTCGACACCGGCCCAGCCTTCGGTCTTCACCCACTTGCCGGGCTCGAGGTCCTTGTAGTGGTTGAAGAAATGCTCGATCTGCTTGAGCAGCTCGGGCGCCAGGTCGTCGGGCGTCTTGATGTTGCGGTAGACCGGCAGCAGCTTGTCGACGGGAACCGCGATCAGCTTGGCGTCGGCGCCCGCCTCGTCGGTCATGTTGAGCACGCCCACCGGGCGGCAGCGCACGACGCAGCCGTGCACCAGCGGCAGCGGCGTGACGACCAGCACGTCGACCGGATCGCCATCCTCCGACAGCGTCTGCGGGATGTAGCCGTAGTTGCACGGGTAGTGCATCGCGGTCGCCATGAAGCGGTCGACGAACAGCGCACCGCTGGCCTTGTCGACTTCGTACTTGACCGGCGGCGCGCCGGCCGGGATTTCGATCACGACGTTGAAATCGTCGGGCAGCTTCTTGCCCGCGGGAACGTGCAGCAGACTCATCGGAGGTTCACCCTTGTTGTGATTAGAAAACCGTAACGATCCTGATTCACGGCGCCGGGGCGCTCTGCGGCCTGGTCGGCGTCGGCGCCGGCGTCGACACCTGAGCGCCGAAATTGTTCTCCAGCTGCGCCGGACTGATGGTCTGGTACAGCGTGACGACCTTCTTCACGCCGCTGATGCCGCTGGCCACCGCAGCCGCCTCGGCGCCCTCGGCCGGCGTCACCAGCCCCTGCAGATAGACCACTCCGGCGCTGGTCGTGATCATGAACGCCTGCGAATACAGCGCCTTGTCATCGATCAACGAGGCCCGGACTTTCGACGTCAGATAGGTGTCGTTGGCCTGGTCGGTCAATGACTCGTTGAAACCGACAGCGAGTTCGTTGGCCACCGACTTGACGTTCGGCACGTCGGCCGCAACCTGCGCGGCGAGTTGCCGGAGCCCCGCAGTCGGCACCTGCCCGGTCAGCAAAACCTGCTGGTTATAGCTGTTGACGCTGACGGAACCTTGACCGCCGAGCGCCTGGTTGATGCGGCTCTTGGCCTTGACCTCGATGGTCTGGTCCTCGAGCTGCGAACCGGTGGTCCGCCGGTCGCTGGCCACCAGGGCGCTGCCTCCGACCGCGGCGGCGCCGAGCACGAAGCAGCCCTGCAGCTGCGTGGCGACGAGCACACCGGCGAGCAGCAGCCCGGCGCGGCGCGCGTTCAGCAATGGTTGTTTCATGCCTTGTCCTCCGGTTCACCCATCAAAGTCCAGTCTACCCCGTCGCATAGGCAGTGCAGCATCAACAGATGCACTTCCTGGATGCGTGCGGTGCGATCGTGCGGAACGCACAAATGCACGTCGATGTCACGCAGCAGCGCGCCCATCTGTCCGCCGCCCTTGCCGGTGAACGCGACCACCAGCATCTCGCGTTCCTGCGCGGCGCGCACGGCCTCGATCACGTTGATCGAGTGACCGCTGGTGGAAATCGCCAGCAGCACGTCGCCGGGCTGGCCCAGCGCGCGCACCTGGCGCGCGAACACCTGATCGAAGCCGTAGTCGTTGCCGATCGCGGTCAGAATCGAGCTGTCGGTGGTCAGCGCGATGGCCGCCAGTTCGGGGCGTTCGCGTTCGAAGCGTCCAATCAGCTCAGCGGCGAAATGCTGCGCGTCGGCGGCCGAGCCGCCGTTGCCGCAGGCCAGCACGCGCGCGCCGTTGGCCAGCGCGTTGGCCAGCATGCCGACGGCCTGGGCCAGGGGTTCGGCCAGCAGCGCTGCGGCCTGCTGCTTGAGTTGGGCACTGTCGTGGAAATGCTGGCGTATCCGTTGTTCGAGCATGGTGAAAGCGGAAAAAGTCCGTGTCGCGACATTATCGGGCCGACGACGGATGCATGGCGCGCCGACCCCACTGGCGTCGGGTTCGGCGCCACTCCACGGCCTGGATTTCAGTCGACGCCGAACGCGTCGCGGAACCAGCGCAACGCGCCGCCATCGATCGCGATCACGTCGAAGCGACAGCGCTGCTCGGCGTCGGCGGCGCGCATCAGGTAATGGCGCGCGGCCAGCACCAGGCGTGCGCGCTTGCGCGCACCGACGCTGGCGGCCGCGCCGCCATGGCGCGCATCGGCGCGCTGACGCACCTCGACAAACACCAGGCAGTCGCGATCCCGCGCGATGATGTCGATCTCGCCGCCGCGCACGCGATAATTGCGCTGCACGATGCGCAGCCCCTGGCGCTGCAGCCAGGCGCAGGCGCGCGCTTCGGCCAGCGCACCGCGGCGTGCACGCTCACCCGGATCCGCCATGCCCGCCACCGCCGACCCCCAAGCTTTCGCCGCGCTGAACGCGGCGCGCCAATTATGCGCGGCACAGGCCTTGCCGTCGCCCTGCCTGTTGCTGGTGGCCACGCCGATCGGCAACCTGGCCGACATCAGTCTGCGCGCGCTGGCGATGCTGGCGCGCTGCGACCTCGTCGCCGCCGAGGACACGCGCGTGGCGCAGCGCCTGCTGCACGCCTGGGGTCTGCACAAACCGCTGCTGCGTGCCGACCGCCACCGTGAGCAGGCCGCGGCCGACGCGGTGCTGCAGCAGCTGAACGAAGGTCGCTGCGTGGCCTACGTCAGCGACGCCGGCACGCCCGGCGTCAACGACCCCGGCGCGCTGCTGGTGCGCGCGGCGCGCGACGCCGGCCACGCGGTGGTCCCGCTGCCCGGCCCCAGCGCGGTGACCACGGCGCTGAGCGCCAGCGGCTTCGAACTGGACGCCGGCTACTGCTTCGTCGGCTATGTGCCGGCCACCGCGCAACAGCGCGCGGCATTCTGGCGCGAGCAACTCGACGCAACGCGCGCGGTGGTCTGCTTCGAAGTTCCGCACCGCATCGAGGCCAGCCTGCAGGCGCTGCTGCTGGTGGCGGGCGATGCCCCGCCGCGACTGCTGCTGGCCAAGGAGCTGAGCAAGCAGTTCGAGGCCCTGGTCGACGGCACACCGCGCCAGCTGCTCGACTGGCTGGCCGCCGACGCCCGGCGCGTGCACGGCGAATTCGTGCTGGTACTGCAAGCCGCGGCGGCCGGC
>JAKAHP010000209.1 GCA_021825505.1 Pseudomonadota bacterium | reverse complement strand
ACCCCGATCTTGCCCCCCCTCAAAGGAAGGCTGTACCGATGTCCGCTTGAGCCCGTTTCGACTTGAACCCGAATGGCTTCTTCTGCCCCACTTGAGGCGCCAGCCCATCCCTGGCCCTGTGGTCGACGCCGCCGGCAGGCGCGTCGATTTATCGGTGGACATGGCCTAATCGCGGGGCTTGAGCCCGTGGTCGAGCGGCGCGGAGGATAAGCGCTCTCGCCAAACTTGGAGGGCCCAATCATGCCTCAACATTACGCAGGCCTCGACGTCTCTCTTGACCAAGTCCACATCTGCATCCTCGACGAAGACGGGAAAAAGATTTGGCGCGGCGCATGCGCGACAACGCCGGACGCAATCGCCGCCGCCCTGGCCGATCATGCGCCAGATCTGGCCAGGGTCGGCCTGGAAACGGGTCAGCTTTCGACTTGGCTCACGCTGCAGCTGCGGCGCCGCAAGCTTCCCGTGATCTGTCTTGATGCGCGTCACGCGCGCGCGGCGTTGAAACTTCAGCTCAACAAGTCCGACGCTGGCGACGCCTATTACTTAGCTCAGATTGTGCGGACCGGCTGGTACCGCGAGGTCGCGGTCAAGAGCATGGATGCGCATGCGTTGCGCACGTTGATGGTGGCGCGCTCGCAATTGGTGGCGCAACGACAAACAATTGCCAATACGATCCGTGGGCTGTTGAAGACCTTCGGGCATATTCTGCGCCGCGGCGCCAAAGCCGGCTTCGGAGACCAGGTTGAAGCTGTGCTCGACGAAGATCCTCGTCTCGGCGCAATCATCGGTCCGATGCTGGAGGTGTGGCAGGCGCTCCGTGCGCAGATCGTGGTGATGGACCGGACCGTATTGGCGCGCGCGAAGAACGACCCGGTGACCCAGAGACTGATGACCGTGCCAGGCATCGGTCCGATCATAAGTTTGGTGTACCAGTCGGTGATCGACGACCCGTCGCGCTTCGCGAAATCGAAAACGGTCGGCGCCTATCTCGGTCTAACACCGCGCCGCTGGCAGTCTGGCGAAGTGGACCGGCAAGGCGGGATCTCGCGATGCGGCGATGCGTTTCTGCGCGATCAGGGCACGTTGTGCGCCGATTTGCGCGTCCAGCGCCTTGACGTTGGCTTCGTCGGCGTCGAGCGTGGCCTGGCTCACCGCGTGCAGCGCGAACTGGGCGCGGTCGCGCGTCAGGTTCTGCCGCGCCAGCGCGGCCTGGGCCTGCAGTTGCGCGAGTTGCGCGACCAGCGGTGCGTCGTCCATCTGCACCAGCAGCTGGCCGGCGCGCACGCCGGCCCCCGACTTGAAGCGGATCGCGGTGACCAGGCCGCCGACTTCGGCGCTCAGATCGGCCTGCTGGCTGGCGGCCAGCGTGCCGATCGCGTCGACCGTCGGCTGCCAGCGCATCTCGCGCGCCACCGCGGTGGCGACGGTCTGCGGCGGATTGGCCTGGCCGTGGATCGCCTTCGCGATCATCTTGGTCTTGAAGCCCTGGAACCACACCACGCCGCCGAGGATCAGGCCGGCAATGATGAGCATGACGATCATGCGTTTGGTCGTTCCCTTGTTCATCGAACTTTCCGTCCCTTGTCGTTCGTTGGCTTGTTCTCGGGGTGCATCGTTGCGGCGCGGCATCAGCCGAGCTGACCGCCGCCCATCGCCTGGTACAGCGCGGCGCTGTCGGCCAGACGCGCGGCCTGCGCCGCGATCAGGCCGATGCGTGCCTGCTGCGCGGCCTGTTGCGCCGTCAGCAGTTGCAGATAGCTGGCGGCGCCGAGGCGGTACTGCTGTTCGACCAGGTGCAGCGAGTCCTGCGCCGCGGCGTCGGCGCTTTGCTGCGCCTGCAGTGCCTGCGCGTCGTTGTCGAGCTGGCGCAGCGCGTCGGCGACGTTGCGCAGCGCCTGCAGCACGGTGGCGCGGTAGTTGGCGCCGGCGGCGGCCAGATTCTCCTGCGCGGCGTTGGCGCCGGCCTTCAGCCCGGCGTTGAACAGCGGCTGCGCCAGTGAGCCGGCCAGCGACCAGATCAGCGAGCCGGGCCCGAACAGCGCGCCGGTGCTCAGCGCCTGTTCGCCGATCGTCGCGCTGAGGTTGATCTGCGGGTACAGGTTGGACACCGCGACGCCGTATTTCGCGGTCGCCACGTGCAGCAGCGCCATCGACGCCTGCACGTCGGGGCGCTGGCGCAGCAGCGCCGACGGCACTGACACCGGCAGGCTGGCCGGCAGCGTGAACGCATCGAGCGCGAAGCGCGGCACGGCTGTCGTGCCGGGCGCGTCGCCGAGCAGCGTGGCGAGCAGGTGGTCGGCCTGCTGGCGGCGGTTGCGCAGCGGCGGCAGGCTGGCGCGCGTGGTCTCGACCTGGGTGCGCAGCGCCAGCACCGCGCTGCGCGCCGTAGCGCCGAGCTTGAACTGCTGCTCGGTGATCGCCAGCTGGCGCTGTTGCGCCTGCAGGATCGCCTCGCTGGCGGCAAGCTGGGCCGCGGCCTGCGCCTGCGCGAACGCGGTGGTGACGACGTTGGCCGCCAGCGTCAGGCGTGCGCCGGCGAGCTGGTAGCGCTGGTAGTCGGCCTGCGCGGCGAGCGCTTCGAGCGCACGCCGGTTGCCGCCGAACAGGTCCAGGTTGTAATTGACGCCGATGCCCGCGTTGTAGAGGTTGAAAACGTTCTGGTAGCCGTTGGACTGCCCCTGCCCGGCGCTGTTGATGCCTTCGCGGGTGGCGCCGAGCTTGGCCGAGACCGTCGGATACAGCGTCGAGCCGGCTTGCGCCGCGTACAGCTGCTGGGCCTCGCGCAGCGTGGCGCGCGCCGCTTCCAGCGTCGGGCTGTTGTGCAGTGCGCGCGCAACCAGCGCGTCGAGCTGGGCGTTGCCGAAGCTGCGCCACCATTGCGCGTCGACCGGCGCGCCGTCGGCGAGGCGCTGGCCGGCGCCCAGCGTACCGGGGGCCGACGCGGTGTGCGCCGGCAGCGCCGCGTGGGTGTACGCGGTGACGTCCGGCGGCGGCGGCGCCTTGAAATCCGGCCCGACCGACGTGCAGCCGGCGAGCAGCGCGGCGGCCAGCAAGGTCCAGCCAGCGCGCGGGGAAATGGTCGAGCAGGGCATGAGGCGATCCTGATCCTGGAAGTTGAGCGAAATGGTAGGGTTGGGCCCGGTGGCGAGGTTGCTTGATCCCGCCATTTAATATCGCAATTCTGCCAAACTCATCACGAATCGCGATTCCCTCGCGCCAGGCTCATGGGCATTCCGGTTGAATTGCATCAGCAGATCCACGACCCGCAAGGCCCGGAACTGGTCGCGGTGCGCGTGCGCAACGACGCGCCGCTGGACGGCGCCGACCATCGCCTGCCGCGCGGCGTGCTGTTCCAGCTCACCGAGGGGCTGGTCGCGGTCGAGACCGGGCGCGGCCGGGTGATTTCGGGGCCGCGCACGATAGGCTGGATGCCGCCGCACATGGCGCACACCGTGCAGTCGTTCGGCCCGATCGCCGGCGTCGGCGTGTTCCTGGCCGAGCGCCATTGCGCGGCGTTGCCGGCCGAGCCGGCCCAGTTCACGGCCACGCCGCTGGCCGCGCTGCTGATGCAGCGTACCCTCGACTGGCCGCTCGATGTGGCGCTCGACGCGCCGCGGCGGCGCCAGCTGGAGGTGCTGCTCGACGAGCTCAGGCAGGGTGCGACCGCGCAGCTGCAGCTGCCGTGGCCGAAGGACGAGCGCCTGCTCGCGGTGGCGCGCGCGCTGCTCGCCAATCCGGCCAGCGGCCGGCGGCTCGACCAGTGGGCGCGCCACGCAGGCATCAGCGCGCGCACGCTGAGCCGGCGCTTCGTCGACGAGACCGGCATGAGTTTCGGCCAGTGGCGGCAGTGGGCGCGCTTGACGCAGGCGCTCGAGTGGCTGGCCACCGGCCAGGCGGTCAAGCACGTCGCGCTGTCACTGGGCTACGACAGCGTCAGCGCGTTCATCAAGGCCTTCCGCGTCGCGCTGGGCACGACCCCGGCGGCCTACTTCGGCGGCGCGCGGCGTGCCTCGCGCACGCCGGCGGCTCTCGCCACCGAGGCACAATCGGACTTCATCGCGCAGCCCCCAGGAGAATTCGATGCGATTTGAAACACAAGCCGTGCACGCCGGCTACAGCCCCGACCCGACCACGCGCGCGGTCGCGGTCCCGGTCTACCAGACCGTCTCGTACGCTTTCGACGATACCCAGCACGGTGCCGACCTGTTCGACCTGAAGGTCGCCGGCAACATCTACACCCGGATCATGAACCCGACCACCGGGGTGCTCGAGGCGCGCGTGGCCGCGCTCGAAGGCGGCGTGGCGGCGCTGGCGCTGGCCTCGGGCATGGCCGCGATCACCGCGGCGATCCAGACCCTGGCCGAAGCGGGCGACAACATCGTCTCCAGCAGCCGCTTGTACGGCGGCACCTACAACCTGTTCGCGCACACGCTGCCGCGGCAAGGTATCGAGGTGCGCTTCGCCGATCCGGCCAAGCCGCAGGACTTCGCCGCGCTGATCGACGCGCGCACCAAGGCGGTGTATTGCGAAGCGATCGGCAACCCGCTGGGCAACGTCACCGACATCGGCGCGCTGGCCGCGGTGGCGCATGCCGCCGGCGTGCCGCTGATCGTCGACAACACCGTGCCGTCGCCCTATCTGTGCCGCCCGTTCGAACACGGTGCCGACATCGTCGTGCATTCGCTGACCAAATACCTCGGTGGCCACGGCAACAGCGTCGGCGGCGCCATCGTCGACGGCGGTCGCTTCGACTGGGCGGCGCAACCGGGACGCTTCGGTCTGCTGGTGCAGCCCGACGTCAGCTACCACGGCGTCAGCTACACCGAGACCTTCGGCGCTGCAGCGTTCATCGCGCGTGCGCGCGTCGTGCCGCTGCGCAATATGGGCGCGGCGATCTCGCCGCTGAACGCGTTCCTGATCCTGCAGGGCATCGAGACGCTGCCGCTGCGCATGGACCGCATCTGCCACAACGCGATGCGCATCGCCGAGCACCTGCGCAGTCATCCGAAGGTGGCCTGGGTGCGCTACGCCGGTCTGCCCGACCACCCCGAGCACGACATCGCGCAGCGCCTGATGCGCGGTCGCGCCTCGGGCATCCTGAGCTTCGGCCTGCACGGCGGGCGCGAGGCCGGCGCACGCCTGCAGGACGCGCTGAAGCTGTTCACGCGACTGGTCAACATCGGCGACTGCAAGTCGCTGGCGTGCCATCCGGCGACGACCACGCACCGCCAGCTCGGCGACGCCGAACTGGCCGCGGCCGGGGTCAGCGCCGACATGGTGCGGCTGTCGATCGGCATCGAGCACGCCGACGACCTGATCGCCGACCTCGACCAGGCGCTGGCCGCGGCCTGAGCGCGGCGCGTCAATCGGCGTCGGCCAGGCGGTATTGCATCGCCTCGGCCAGCGCGGCGCGTGCCACCGCGGCGTCGCCGGCGAGGTCGGCGATGCTGCGCGCCACGCGCAGCGTGCGGTGTGCCGCGCGCGCCGACCAGCCCAGG
>JAKAHP010000208.1 GCA_021825505.1 Pseudomonadota bacterium | reverse complement strand
GTCGCGCTGCGCGGCGGCGATTTCGTCGTCACGCTGCAGTTGAGTTTCGCGCTCGCCTTCATCGCGATGGCCGCCGCGCAAGGGCTGCGGCGCGCGCGCTTCGACGGGCGCAGTTTCGCCGCCGGCCTGGTGCTCGGCGCGCTGAACTTCGCCGACATCTACTTTTACATCCGCGCCCACCAGGCGCTGCACGCGTCGCCGGCGGTCGTGTTCGCCAGCATGAACGTCGGCGTCGTGCTGCTCAGCGCCGTGGCCGGCATCGGCCTGCTCGGCGAACGCACCGGTCGCCTGAACCGCTGGGCGCTGCTGCCGGCGCTGGGCGCAATCGGTCTGCTCGCTTGGGCGGTGCGCTGAGTTCGGCGTGCGCTGGCACAATGCACGCTGGGCGCAAGCACTGCGCCGCTGGAGACGCACATGACACGATGGATGCTCATCATCGCCGCGCTGGCGCTGGCCGGTGCCGCGCACGCCGAGACCGTGGACCAATACGGCCATGACCTCAAACGTGACGCCAAGCAACTGGGCCACAAGAGCGTCGAAGTCGGCAAGGCCACCGGCCACGCGGTGGTGCACGCCGGCAAGGTGGTCGGCCACGACGTCGCGCAGGGCGCGAAACGCGGCTACCACGCGGTGCGCCACGAAGTGCACAAGCTGCGCAGCGGCGGCTCGGCACCCAAGCCCCACACCAAACCCTGAGCGAACGCGCGCCGCGCGCGTTCCTCCACCTTTCGGATCGAACCCATGGACATGCAAGGCGTCGCCGCGGTGAGCTACCGCGGTGACTCGGTCGAGAACCGTCACCTGGCCCATATCGCGGTGGTCAATGCCACCGGGCAACTGCTCTACGCCTTCGGCGACCCCGAGCGGGTCACGCTGGCACGCTCGGCGGCCAAGCCGGCGCAGGCCGCCGCGATCGTCGCCACCGGCGCGCTCGAACGCTACGGCTTCGACGACGCCGACCTGGCGCTGATGTGCGCCTCGCACAGCAGCGAGGCGCGCCACATCGAGCACACCCGGCGCATGCTGGCCAAGCTCGGCACCGACGAGTCGGCGCTGCGCTGCGGCGGCCACCCGTCGCTGTCCGACGCGGTGCAACGCGACTGGATCCGCCACGATTTCGTGCCCACCGCGGTGTGCAGCAACTGTTCCGGCAAGCACGTCGGCATGCTCGCCGGCGCGCGCCTGCTCGGTGGCGACGCCGCTGCCTACCATGAGCCGGGCCATCCGATGCAGCAGCGCGTGCGGCGCACCGTCGCCGAACTGTGCGAGCTGGCGCCGGAGCAGGTCGAGTGGGGCATCGACGGCTGCAACCTGCCGACCCCGGCATTCCCGCTCGATCGCCTCGCGCGCCTGTACGCCAAGCTGGCCGACGCTGCCGACGCGGTCGCCGACGGCGCGGCCGCAGCCGACCCGGCGCTGGCGCGGATCTACCACGCGATGACGCGCCACCCCGAGCTGGTCGCCGGCGAGGGGCGCTACTGCACCGAGCTGATGCGCGCCTACGAGGGTGCCCTGGTCGGCAAGCTCGGCGCCGACGGTTGCTACGGCATCGGCGTGCGCGCCTCGGCGCGCACCCGCGCGCTCGGCGCCGACGGCGCGCTGGGCATCGCGGTGAAGATCGAGGACGGCCGCATCGACGTGCTCTACACCGTCGTGTCCGAAGTGCTCGCGCGCCTGGACCTCGGCAGCGCGGCGCAGCGTGCGCGCCTGGCCGCGTTCGCGCCGCCGCTGCTGAACACGCGCGGCGTCGAGATCGGCCGCCGCGCCTTCCCGTTCGAGTTGCGCGCGCGCTGACGCAGCGTCAGCCGGCGCTGCGCGGCACGGCGGGCTCGCCCTGCCCGTGGCGCGCCGTACCGGCGTGCACGCGCACGCAATCCTTGCCGGCGCTCTTGGCAGCGTACAGCGCCGCGTCGGCCCAGCCCAGCAGGCCGACGAACGACGCGCACGCCGCACCCACCGACGCCACGCCGATGCTGACCGTGCGACACACCACGGCACCGCCGGCCAGCGCCACCGGCTGCGCCTTGATCGCGACGCGCAGGCGCTCTGCCAGAGCCTGTGCGTCGCGGCCGCCGATTTCCGGCAGCACGATCGCGAACTCCTCGCCGCCGATGCGCCCGGCCGTGTCGACGCTGGCGCGCACGCTGCCCGCGCACAATGCGGCCACCGCGCGAATCACGCAGTCGCCGTCGAGGTGGCCCCAGGTGTCGTTGACTTCCTTGAAATCGTCGATGTCGACGATCAACAGCGACAGCGGGTGGCCCATCCGCAACGCTCGCTGCACTTCGCTTTCGCCGACCGCCAGCAGCTTGCGCCGGTTCGCGATGCCGGTCAGCGGATCGCTGGCGGCCAGTTCGCGCAGCGTCGCGTTGAGCTCCTCGAGCTCGGCGTTCTGTTCCGCCAGCCTGGCGTTCATGCGCGCCAGTTCAAGCTCGCGCCGCCTGGCCGCATCGACGTTGAAGGTCACACCGAGCAGGCGCCGGGCCGCGCCGTCACGGTCGACGATGCGCCCGTAATTGGCATACCAGACCCAGTCCCCCGATTTCGCGCGGATGCGGAATTCGGCGCGGTACTGCTCGGCACCACCGTCGATATGCGCCTGCAGCGCAAGCCGCAGTCCCTCGGCGTCCTCCGGGTGGATCAACGAGAAGATGTCGTCGATACACGACGCGACACTGTCGTCGCCGTAACCGAGCTCGCGGAACACCTTGCTCGCACGGCGCGTGACGCGACCGTCGACGAGATCGTTTTCCCATAGGTCGAAACCGGCGGCTTCGAGCACGAGGTCGAGCTGCTGGCGATAACGGTCGGCGTCGTCCATCCAGGGCGAGTTCAGATCCTCCGTGGGAATGTTCAGCGTTTTACGTCAAGAAGTAGAGATAAATCAAGCGTACCCCCGATGCAAACAGGTGATTCCGTGGATTTTGAACGGCTTTTCGCTTCGATACGCGAAGAATTCGTTGTCAGGCTTACGTTACCCTTTCAGATTATCGCGTCTCGCAAACGTGGCCTCCGTGCCCCTACCACCTCATGGCCGTGCTGATCCAGAATCTCAAAATCCGTACCCGCATGTCGCTGTCGTCGGGCCTGGTGTTCGTGCTGTTTTCACTCGCGGTCGGCATCGGCCTGGTCGGCATGCGCGCGATCACGCAGCGCTTCAACCACTACGTCGCACACGACGTCGCCTATTCGCAGCAACTGCACGATATCGACGCCGCCGGGCTGCAGACCAACGAGGCGCTGTACGGCATCATGATCGATCCCGGCAACCACGCCGCGCAGGCCGATCTGCCGCGCGCCCGCGCCGCGTTCCAGCAGGCGCTGAGCGCGGCCCGCCGCCTGGCCGCCGCCGACCCGCAGCAGCTCGAGGCGCTCGACGCGATCGCGGCGCTGCGCGCGCGCCAGGAAGCGCTGTTCCCGAAGATCCTGTCGGTCGCGCAGACCAGCGAAATGGCCGCCGCGCTGGTCATCAACCGCGATGCCAACCCGCTGTGGAATCACATCCGCGCGGATCTGCACGCGCTGATCGCGGCGCAGGACGCGCAACGCGCGCGCACCCAGGCCACGGTGGCCGCGCTGGCGCGGCACACGCTGGGCTGGGGTGCGACCGCGGGCGGCGTCGCCCTGCTGCTCAGCGCCTTGCTCACCGCGCTGCAGATCCGCGCCGTCACGGCGCCGCTGGGGGCCGCGGTGGCGGTCGCGCAGCGCGTCGCCGAAGGCGACCTGACGGTGCGCGTGCAAGCGACGTCGCGTGACGAAACCGGGCAGCTGCTGGAGTCGCTGGCCCGCATGGTCGAGCACCTGACCTCGGTGATCGCCTCCGTACGCGGCTCGGCCGAACAACTGCTCAGCGCGTCGGGCCAGGTCTCGTCGACCTCGCAGGACATCGCGCGCGCCGCCTCGCAACAGGCCAGCTCGGTCGAACAGACCTCGGCCACCGTCGAGCAGGCCGCCGCGTCGATCCGGCTCAGCGCGGACAACGCGCGCCAGACCGACAGCATGGCCAAGCAGGCCGCCGACCAGGCGCGCGACAGCGGCGCCGCGATGCAGGCCACGGTCGGCGCGATGCAAAGCATCGCCGAGCGCATCTCGGTGGTCGACGACATCGCCTACCAGACCAATATGCTGGCCTTGAACGCGGCGATCGAGGCGGCGCGCGCCGGCGAACACGGCAAGGGCTTCGCGGTGGTCGCGGCCGAAGTGCGCAAGCTGGCCGAGAAAAGTCAGGCCGCGGCGCGCGAAATCGGCGATCTGGCGACCTCGACCGTGCGCCAGGCCGAGGCGGCCGGTGCCCTGCTCGGCCAGATGGTCCCGGCGATCGAGAAGACCTCCGATCTGGTGCAGGAGATCCACGCCGCGGCCAGCGAGCAATCGACCGGAATGCAGCAGATCAACCAGGCCGTCGCGCAGCTGTCGAGCACCACGCAACACAACGCCGCGGCGTCCGAGCAGCTCGCCGCCACGGCCGACACGATGAACGCGCAGGCGCGTCAACTGCAGCAGGGGGTCGCGGTGTTCAAGCTCGCGCCTTGAGCGCTCGGCACGCGCCGGCGACGGCGCTTGCTCACGGCGTCAGCGCGCCCTCGCGCTCGAGTCGCCACAGCAGCAGGTGGAAGTAGACCAGGCCGGCGTAGGGCTGCCAGCGCGCGACGATGGCCTCGGTGCGCGCCGCGTCGGGCCGCTGCGGCAGCCCGAGCCATTCGCCCAGATGGCGTTGCGCGCCGACGTCGTCGACCGGAAACATCGCGCTGCGCCCGAGGCCGCGCAACAGCGCGTACTGCGCGCTCCAGCGGCCGACCCCGCGCAGCCGCTGCAACGCCGCGAGCGCGGTCGCGTCGTCGACCGCCTGCAATGCCGCGACTGCGCCCGGGTCGCGCAACGCCGCGGCGATGCCCAGCAGATAGCTCGCCTTGCGCTCGCTCCAGCCGTGCGCGCGCAGCGCCTGCGGCGTGGCCTCGCGCAGATCCTGCGGACGCGGAAACGCAAATGCCTCCGGGTCGCCCGGCAGCGCGCGACCCCAGCGTCGTGCGAAGCGACCCAGCAAGGCGATGCCGGCGTCCAGGCTCACCTGCTGGCACGCCACCGCGTTGGCCAGCGCTTCGAACAGCTCGAGAAAGCGCTGCGGGCGCATCCCGCGGTAGCGCTCGGCCAGCTCGGCCAGGCGCGCGTCGGCCGCCGCCATGCTGTAGAAAGTACTCAGATCGACGTCGAGCCCGAGCATGCGCGTGACGCACGCCCGCGCCGCCTCGCGCTGCGCCGACGTGATCGGCACGTCGCCGTGCAGGCGCAACTCCAGCGCTGGCGCCGCGGGCGCACCGCGCTGGCGCACGCCAAGCTCGACGGCAGCACCGTCGAGCACCAGCACACGACGCCACTCGGCGCCGTCCCAGCGGTCGATGACGTTGCGCGTGCGCCGCCGCAGCGACGCCACCGTGAGGTCGAGGCGAAACGGCGCGCGCGGATGCAGCAGCACCGCGGCGGCGCCGTCGGGTATGTGCTCAGACCACGTGGAAGTCGATGCGCACGCCTTCGGGAGATCG
>JAKAHP010000207.1 GCA_021825505.1 Pseudomonadota bacterium | reverse complement strand
CTCAGATCGACGCGACCGTTGGCACGCAGCGCGAGCGCGCCGGGCTCGGCATGCAGTCGTCCGGCGCTGCGCACGCCGACGCCGTCCTCGGTGATGCGCAGCTCGATCTGGCCGGCGCGCATCGCCGCGGCCTCGGCGACGTCGAGCGCGAGCTGCGGCGCCGCGCCGGGCTGCGCGAACGCCTGCAGCAGCGCGCCGTCGTAGCTCTGGCGCAGCTGGCCGATATTGGCGTGCAGGTCGTGCGCGCGCACGTTGCCCTGGATGCGCACGCGCCGCGCCAGCAATTCCAGGCGGTCGATCTGCTCGGCCAGCAGGCCGCGCGGGCCGACGCGCACCGCGCCGGTTTCAGTCTGCAGCGCGGTCAGCCGACCCTGCGTGTCGCGCAGCACGCCGGCGGCGGCCAGCAGCGTGCGCGTGCTGCCGAGGAAGCTGCAGCCGTCGCAATCGATGCCATGCGGGTTGGCGATGATCAGCTCGGCTCGCGTGCCGGCGAGCTCGATCGCGCCGAGCAGGCGCGACGCGTCGTTGCCGAGCACTTCGGCGATGACCAGTTGCGCGGCGCCGTCGCGCAGCGCCGGGTTGGCCTGCAGCTCGCCACCCAGCAGCTCGGAGTGCGCCGCCTGTTGCGCGTTGTTCAGCACGACGCCGGCGCGGTCGACGTCGAAGCGCGTGAACGCGTTCTGCGACACGCCCTGCGCGTCGGGCGCCGTGATATCGACCACCGCGATGCCCTGCTCGGAGCGCAGCTGCGGGCGCTGCCCCGGGACGGCCTGCGCGGCGGGCTCGATCACCGCCTGCGCCGGGCTGGCCAGCGCCAGCGCGGCGACGCCGGCGGCGAGCGCGCGCGCGCGCCGCGTGCATGATGGAAATTTCAGGTGGAGCATGATCTTCTCCTCGTCACGGTTGCGCCGGGCGCAGCTCGCCATGCACCGTCGGCGCGACGGCGCGCAGTTCGCCCAGCGGCACGCGCAGCTCGCCGCCGCGGTTGTCGATTTCGGCGCGCGGTGCGTGCAGCACCAGTTCGCTGCCCAGCGCCTTGACGCGTCCGCCGCGGTTGTCGAAGCGCGTGCCGATGTCCAGCAACGCGTCATTGCTGGCGATCAGGCGTCCGCCGGCGCTGTTGTCGATGGTTTGGGCCCGCACGCGCAGGGCTTGCAGCGCGGTGATGCGTCCGCCGCGGTTGGCGAGCTCATTCACCGCGAGCAGCACGTCGTCGCCGCTCACGCGCGCGCGCACGCCGTTGCTCAGCGTCGCGGCATCGATCGCCAGCATGCGCCCGGCGACGATGTCGCCGGCGCCGTTGTCGACCTCGGCCTGCAGGCCGCGCACCCGCATCTCGCCCTGGGTGGCCTCGATGCGCCCGCCGACATTGGTCAGCGCGCGTCCGAGCGTCAGTCGCAAGTCGCTGCCCGCGACGATCATGCCGTAGTCATTGTTCAGGTCGCGCCCGGCGTCCAGCGTCAGCACCTGAGCCGCCTGCAACAAGGCGCCGTCGTTGTCGAACACATTGCGGCACTCGACGCGCGCCGATGCGCCGGCGGTGATGCGCCCGCCCGCGTTGGCCAGGTGCGGGGCCTGCAATTGCAGCTCCTGCCCCGACTCGATGCGTCCGCGCGCGTTGCCGACGAAGCCGCTGCCCAGCTTCAGCGCGCCGGCTCCTGACTCGATGCTCCCGCCGGCATTGTCCAGCGAGCCTTGCGCCGGCAGTGCCAGGCGCAGCTCACCGGCGGCGTGGATCCTGCCGCTGCGGTTTTCGAGCTGCTGCGCGTCGATATCGACCGCGCCGTGCGTGGCCCGCAGCGTCGCATCCACGTTGTCGAGGCGGCCGTTGACCTTCATGCGCAGGTTCGCACCGCGCATCGTGCTCCCGGCATTGTCGAGATCGCCGGCGATGGTGACGAGCAAGGAACCGCCCGCGCTGATTTCGCCATGCAAGTGGTTGCCGCCACGGCCGCGGCTGTACAGGTACAGGCCGTGGCCGGCGCGCAACTTGCCACCGACATTCATCAGTTCGTCGACCTCGATGCGCATCGTGCTGCCAGCGACGGTGTCGCCGCCGTTGCGCAGCGCCGCGCCGCGTGCCTCGAGGTCGCGCTCGGCATCGATCGAGGTCGCCAGCTCGATCGGGCCGTCGGCGCGCAGCACGATGTCGCGGCGCGCGCGTGCCCGCGTGAGCTGCAAGGCGCCAGCCGCGTCGAGCGTCAGGTCCTGCACCTGGGCGTGCAGTTCGCCGACGCTGCGCACGCCGGCGCCGGCTTCGGTGGCGATCAGATGAATGCGCCCGGCGTGCATCGCGCCGGCCGCGGCGACGTCGAGTGCCAGCCCGGGCTCGGCCGGCGCCGGCGCTGCCAGCGGATCTATGCCGCCGTCGGCGTTCGAGATACGGTTCACCCCGGCCACCAGGCGCAGGTCGCGCGCGTCGACACGGCCGGCGATCGCGATGCGCCGCGCGATCAGGTCGATGCGCTCGGCCGCCCGCGCCGCCTCGCGCAGCCCGCCGGGGCCGATGCGCAAGCTGCCGTCGGTCGTGCTCAGGATGCCCAGCGCGCCGCTGGCGGCGTCGAGCTGCGCCTCGCCGGCCAGCAGCACGGCGCGACTGACCCCGATGAAGCCGCAGCCGTCGCACTCGATGCCGTGCGGATTGGCGACGAGCACGTCGGCGCGCGCGCCAGCGACCTCGAGCATGCCGCGCAGGGTGCTGGCCTCGTTGCCCAGCACCTGGTTGACGATCAGCCGCGCGGCACGGCCGTGCAGCGCGGCGTTGCCCGCGATGTCGCCGAGCAGCTCGCTGCGCGCACCGTCCACCGCGTTGTTGAGCACCGCGCCGGCGGCGTCGACGTCGAAACGCGAGTACTGGTTCAGCGACACGCCGGCGGCATTCGGCGCCGTGATGTCGATGCGCGTGGCGCCGCCGCCCGCGTCGATCGTCGGTCGGTGCGCGGCCGGCGCCTCGGGCGCGGCGACGATGGCCGCAGCGGCACCGTCGCAGGCCAGCACCGCCAGCGCGGCGCACAGGGTTCGGGATACAGGGTTCGTCATCAAGGTCTCCTCTTCACGGTTGCGTGAGACGCAGCTCGCCGTGGATGGTCTGCGCGTTGGCGCGCAGCGTGCCCAGCGGCATGCGCAGTTCACCGCCGCGGTTGTCGACCTCGGCGTTCGGCGCGTGCAGCGCCAGCTCGCTGCCCAGCACCTTGATGCGCCCGCCGCTGTTGTCCAGGCGCGCGCCGATGTTCAGCGCCGCATTGCCGGCCGCGCTCAGGCGCCCCCCGTCGCCGTTCTCGATCACTTCGGCCGTGACGTCCATCGCGTGCTGCGCGGCGATGCGACCGCCGCGGTTGTCGAGCCGATACAGCTCCAACTCCAGATAGTCGCCGCTGACCCGCCCGCGCCGCCCGTTGGTCAGCGTGGCGACGTCGAGCGCCAGCTTGCGCCCGACGGCAATGTCGCCGCCGGTGTTGTCGACATCGGACGCTGGCCCGTACAGCCGCAAACCGCCCTGCGCCGACTCGATGCGCCCGCCGAGGTTGCTCAGCGATCTGCCGAGCGCCAGCTGCATGTCGTCGCTGGAAACGATCATGCCGTAGTCGTTGTCCACATCCTGCCCGACGCCCAGGGCCAGCCCCTGCCCGGACTGCAGCAGCGCGCCGCTGTTGTCGAAGGTACTGCGGCAATCGACGTGCATCGGCCCGCCCGCGGTGATGCTCCCGCTGCCGTTGGCCACATGCGCCGCGCTCAGCTGCAGCGCCTGCCGCGCCTTGATGTCCCCGCGCGCGTTGCCGATGTAGCCGCTGGCCAGACGCATCGCGCCGGCCCGCGCCTTGAGATGGCCGCCGGCGTTGTTCAGCGTGCCCTGCATCGGCAACCGCACGTGCAGGGCAGCGCCGGCGTCGATGTCGCCACCGCGGTTGTCGACGAACTGGGCGCTGATGTCGAGCGCACCGTGCGTCGCCTGCAACTGCGCATTGACGTTGTCCAGACGACTGCCGAGTTCCAGGCGCACGCGCGCGCCGCGGATCTCGCCCGCGGCGTTGTCGAGGTCGCCGCGCACCGTCGCGCGCAGCTCGCCGCCGGCCTGCATGGTGCCGCCGAGGGTATTGCCGACGGTGCCGCGGCTGGCCAGTTGCAGGTCGTGTCCGGCGCGCAGTGTGCCGCCGATGTTGTGCAGTTCGCCGACGTCGATGCGCAGCGTGCCGCCGGCGCTGGTCGTGCCCCCGTTCTGCAGCGCCGAGCCGCGCACTTCGAGGTCACGCCCGGCGTCGACCGCTTCCGCCAGATCGATCGCGTCGTGGGCCTCGAGCACGATGTCACGACGCGCCTGCGCTCGTGTGATGTGCAGCGCGCCGGCCGAGTCGATGCGCAGGTCATGCACATGCGCGTGCAGCACGCCAGTGCTGCGCACCCCGGCGCCGGCTTCGGTGGCGATCAGATGGATGCGCCCGGCGTGCATCGCGCCGGCGGCGGCGACATCCAGCGCGAGTGCTGGCGGGTTCGACGTCGCCATGACCTGCGTGTCGCCGGTGGGATCGTTGATCCGGTTCGCCCCGGTGGCCAGTTGCAGGCTCTGGGCGTCGATACGACCGGCGATGGCGATGCGACGCGCGATCAGGTCGATGTGCGAGGCCGCCCGCGCGGCCTCGCGCAGCCCGCCGGCGCCGATGCGCAGCGTGCCGTCGGTCGTGATCAGCGTACCCAGCGCACCGTGGGGGCCGTCGAGCTTGGCGTCGCCGGCGAGCAACAGCACGCGACCGGAACCGATGAAGCCGCAGCCGTCGCACTCGATGCCGTGCGGATTGGCGACGACGACGCCGGCGCGCGCGCCGGCGACCTCGAGCATGCCGCGCAGGGTGCTGGGCTCGTTGCCCAGCACCTGGTTGACGATCAGCCGCGCGGCGTTCCCGCGCAACGCGGCGTTGCCCGCGATGTCGCCGAGCAGCTCGCTGCGCGCACCGTCCACCGCGTTGTTGAGCACCGCGCCGGCGGCGTCGACATCGAAGCGCGAGTACTGGTTCAGCGACACGCCGGCGGCATTCGGCGCCGTGATGTCGATGCGCGTGGCGCCGCCGCCGGCATCGATCGTCGGTCGGTGCGCGGCAGGTGCCCCGGGCGCGGCGACGATGGCCGCAGCGGCACTGTCGCAGGCCAGCGCCGCCAGCGCGGCACACAGGGATCGGAAAGCAAGCGTCGTCATCAAGGGCTCCTGCGGTGAAGATTGGTTGGAAGGCGCGCGCACCCGCGCGAGGCGCGCTCGCGTCGCTTCGGGGTCGAGTGGGAAAGCGCTCAGAAATGCGCGGTGGCCGACGCGCGCAGCAGCGTGTCGCGCGCGCTGCGCGGGTCGTCGGCACCGGCCAGTGGCGCGGCCAGCGCCAGCTCCACGCTCAGCGCATCACGCCTGGCCTGCAGCCCCAGCGCGGCGCCGGCGAGCAGGTGCGACTGCCGTGCCAGGCGCGCGATGCCGAGATCGACGAAGGCTGCCGCACGCCAGGCGCCGCGCATCGGCAGCACATGCGCCAGCTCGGAGCGCAGCGATACGCCGCTGTCGGCAGCCGGGCCGTGCACGCT
>JAKAHP010000206.1 GCA_021825505.1 Pseudomonadota bacterium | reverse complement strand
ATTGACCTGGGCGGCGCGCCGGTCAATCGGCAGAGAACGCGTAATGCCTGTCGATCAGGCCGTAGCGGTAGCCGGCCCGCCCGAGGCTGGTGATCGTCGCATCGACGATGCGGATCGGCCGGGCCTCGTCGCCGGTGTGGGCGAGCTGGAAGTGCACCTGCGTGTCGTCGCCGGGCAGCTCGACGGCCAGCGCGCCGAGCAGCGGCTCGCGCGTGCGCCAGATGCCGTCGGTGCGGTGCAGGTCGATCGAGTATGACGGTTCGCCGGGGTACGGCACGGTCCCGTGCAGCAGTGGTGCCCTGATCCAGCAGCGCAGTCTGAGGCTGCTGAAGTTGGGCGAGCTGCCGTCTTCGCCGGCACCGATGGCGCCGAAATCGAATACCTCCGGCGCGTACCGGCTGATGCGGGTGTGCTCCGGCGTGGCCGCGACGACCGCGCCGTCGGCGCGCGTGAGCGTCGCGCCGCAGACGAAGACGTCGTCGCCGGACGCGATCAGGCTGATCGAGGCGGCGTGGGCGGCGCTCAGCGCGCAGACGAGGGTGGCGGCGGCAGCGAGCGCCGTGGGTCGACGCAAGGTCGGCATGGGATTCTCCTGGGAAGTGGACGTGGACGGCCGAAGTCGGCCTCCAGCTGAGATCCCGCGCCGCCGCGCGGCGTTGCGCCACGGCGTTCGGTCGACGTTCGCAAGGGCTTGAAACGTCCGTGTCACTGGCGACATAACGCCCCAGCGGCGGCTCGCCACGCGCGCGCCGCCGGTGATGCGCTCAGTCCGGAATGAAGTAGCGATGCATCCACGGGCCGTAGTCCTCAGCTGGCAACGGCGAACCCAGTCCGTAGCCCAGCGAGGCGCGCGTGATCTTGATCGGCCGCAGGTCATGCCCGCTGCGCATGAGGATCAGCGACACATGGCGTCCGTCGCGCGGGTATTCGCGCGCGACGCGGTTGTCGCGCGGATCGAGCGTATCCCAGGAGCCGTCGTGGCGCCCCAACGTCAGCGAATACGACGCTTGCCCCGCATGCGGCTCGTTGCCCTGCCAATCCCGTGCCGCGACCCAGCAGCGCACGGTCAGCGCGCCGAACTCCGGCGAGTCGCCGTTGACGCCGGCGGGGAGTTCGCCGAGGTCGAACAACACGGGCATATGGCTCACCCATTGGCGGGGCGTGCGTGACGGGACTTCCCGGCCGTCGCGCTGGGTCAGCGACACGCTGCAGAAATGCACGTCGTTGCCGTGTGTGGTGAGTGCGAGCCATGCCGCGTGCGCGGCAGGGCTCGACGCCAGCATGGGCGCGGCGAGCGCCGCGAGCACGAGTGGCTTGAATCGACGAAGGTTCAGCATGGTTGCTCCTGCAGAATGGACTTCACGTGCCGGTATTGGCACTGAATGCGATTCCACGGATCGACGTGCGTTCCTGGACTTCGTGAATCGCGGTTGGCAGCTGCCGCATAACCTTCGTCAGTCCGGCAGCAGATAGCGACGCATCCAGGGGCCGTACTCGCCATACTCGTGCGTCTCCGGGCCGCACAGTGCGGCCTTCGAGATGTGGATCGGCCGCTGCGGGATCCGGGTGCGCTCGAGCACGAAGTACAGCGTGCGGCCGTCGCGCGGCAGCTCACGCGCGAGGCGCCCGGTGACCGGGTCGAGGGTGTGCCAGGCGCTGTCGTCGCGACCCAGCACCAGCGAATACGACGGTTCGTCCTCGTGCGGCTCGTTGTCCGCCCAATCTCGCTCGGCGCTCCAGCAGCGCAGCATCAGCGCGCCGAAGGTCGGCGAGTCGCCGGCGTCGCCGGCGGGAAAGCTGCCCAGGTCGAATCGCACCGGCAGGTAGCCGACCCATTGTTGTGGCGTGAGTGAGGGAATTTCCTCGCCGTCGCGCGCCAGCACCGAGACGCCGCAGATGTGCACGGCGTTGCCGGCCGATTGCAGCGCGAGCATGGCGCCGTGGGCGGTGTCGGCCAGCAGCATGGCGGGCGCCGCGCAGGCCGCCAGCAGCTGTCGCTTGAAACGAAGGGATTGCGGCATCCGGAACTCCTGTACAGCATGCCTTGAGGGGGCGGCGCGCCAGCAAGGGCGGGTGCGCCGGGGCGGAGGCCGCGTCGATCCCGAGGCGGCGGGTCAGTTGCTGGAGAGCAGGTAGGGTGCGCCGCCGAGTTCGTAGTGCAGGCGATCGTTGTGTTCCTCGATCAGCGAGGCGCTGACGATGCGGATGGCGTGCAGCGCGCTGCCGGTGCGCGCGAGCTTGAAGTGCACCACCGTGCCGTCGCGCGGCAGTTGAATCGAGGTGGTCTGGTGCGCAGCGTCGAACGCCACCCAGAGTGCGTCGTCGTGGTTCAGCGCGATCGAGTACGAGCGGGCGCCGTTCGGCACATCGGTGCTGAAATCGAGCGGATCGTGCATCCAGCATTGCAGCGTGAGTCGCCTGAAGTTCGGCGACAGATCATCATCACCGACTTCCAGCGGGCCGAGTTCGAAGTACTTGCGCTCCTTCCCGGCGATGCGCTGCTTCAGCGGTGCGGCCGTGGCCAGGAAGCCGTCATTGCGCGACACGATCGCACGGCACACGAAGGTGTCGTCGCCCGCCGTGCTCAAGGCGAGCACGGCGGCCTGGGCCGTGCCGCCCAGCGTGGCGGCGACGGTGGCCAGCGTGGCGGCGGCGAGGGACATGGATCGAAGGGATGCCAGCATGGAATGCTCCTGGTGGGTGAACGTGGAAAGCCGTTGTCGGCTCCCGCTCGGACCCCGTCACCGCGGCGGCGTTGCGCCGGGGCGTTGAATCCCCGTTGGTGGAGGCTGAATCGGTCGTTTGTCGATGAGCCGATGCGCGACAAGCCCCGGCGTCGAGGGCGGGCAGGGAAAAGCGCGGGGGTCGCGGCGCCTGGCACCATCGCCGCGCCGCCGGGCGGACCTGTCGCGGCGCGCGCGGCACGCTTATGCTCGAGCGATCGCCACCGCCACGAGATTTCAGATGCCCACCGCCCCGACCGCCCGCACCCGCATACGCCGCCAGGCCGAACGCGCCGACTTCGATCGCGCCACGCTGTATGCGATCGTCGACGCCGCGCATCTGTGCCATCTCGCGTTCGCCGACGACGCCGGCGTGCATTGCCTGCCGATGGCGTGCTGGCGCATCGACGACCAGCTCTACCTGCACGGCTCCAACGGCAGCCGCATGCTCAAGCGCGCCGATGCCGGCGCGCAGGTGTGCGCGACGATCACCCACCTCGACGGCCTGGTGCTCGCGCGCTCGGCGTTCAACCACTCGATGAACTACCGCGCGGCGGCCATCTACGGCGTGTGCGAGCGCGTCGCCGACGCCGCCAAGCCGGCCGTGCTCGACGCGCTGATGGACAAGCTCGCTCCCGGGCGCTCGCGCCAGGCGCGGCCCGGCAACGCGCAGGAGCTCGCCGCCACCACGGTGCTGCGCCTGCCGCTGCACGAATTCGCCTGCAAGGTGCGGCGCGGCGGCCCCGAGGACGACGCCGAGGACCTGGCGCTGCCGGTATGGGCCGGCGTGCTGCCGCTGCGCCTGGCGCCGCAGCCGCCGCAGCCCGACGGCGCGTACGCCGAAACCCCCGACTACGTCACCGGCTGGCGCTGATGCGCGGTCAACGGCGGAACAACGCGGCGCTGACGGCGCGCCGGAACCGCGGCGCGCAGGGTGCGATCCGACACGGCATCGATTCCGGGCATCCCGCCCCGGACGCCACGCGCAAGCCCCGATGTCCAACCGTCCTTTCACCCCTGTGCGCGTGCTGCTCGGCGCAGCGCTGCTTGGCTCACTCCTTGCAAACCCGGCCCGTGCCGCCGCGATCACACTGCTGGCCGCGGACGACGGCAACTACCGCTGCGCGGTGCACGTCGCCACCCCCGGCGGCGTGACATTCACCTCGGACATCAGGAAGGTGACGGAGGACACCCCGGCCTTCTTTTACATCGGCGCGATCCCGCCATCAGCCATCGGTGCGGCACCGACCTTCGAAAGCCTCAGACTGCGCTGCTGGAGGCGCGTCCATCCCACGCCGGACAACCCGCTGGGGCTCGACACGCACGCCTACTCGATCACGCTGCATCGCTCGAACTCGTTCTGGATGACGACCGATGCGGCCACGGGATTGCCCCGCAGAAACCTGCCGCACGACGGCGCGGTGGTGACCCTGTCCTTGGCCACCACGCAGGAGCCGACCGCAATCCAGATCGTGCGCGCCTGGGCGTTGCCCGACCTTCACGGCCAGCTGGAGCGCCAGGATTACGACCAACTGGACTTGCACCACAGCCTATTGCGCGAGTGACATGCGTCGCACGCTGCGCGCGCCACCGCTGCAGGCGACGGCCGCTCTCGCCTGCGCACTGAGCGGTGGCGCGCACGCGGCGGCGGTCGAGCTCCGCAGCGTCGGCGCCGAGGTGCTGCTGTGTCGCGTCGAGCACCGCTGCGCGCACGGCAATGCCTTCGTCGCGACCCCGGCATGGCAATGGGTCGTCGGGTTCGCGTCGGTGCGTTTCGAACTCGGCGCGCAGGTCGAGGCGGTCGGTGACGATTCACCCAGCCTCGCGAGCCTGACGCTGCGCTGCGTGCGCCGCGCATCCATGGCAGTCGGCGAACTGCCGCAGCCCGACGAGCCGTCGTACTCGATCGAACTCGACCGCTTCGACCCGCTTTGGCGCATTCCTGCCCCGGGCCTCGAGCAATGGATGTCGCAGCTGCCGCGCGACACCACCGTGGTGACATTCTGGCTCGGCGCCAGCGGGTCGCCGTTGCGGCCGCTGCGAATCGTCGACGCGATGATCCGCGGCGAAGACGTCTGGCCGGGCTGGGCCATACGCTACCAGCTCGGTGAACACGATTACCGCTTCGTTCCCGACTTGCCCACGGCGTCGTGCCCGCCGTGACGGCGCCTGTGATGCGGCGCTGCCGCCGCGGCTGGCGCTGACGCGCCGTCAATGAGGGGTCAACGCGGCGCTGACGGCACCGCGGAACCGCGCCCGCACGCGGCGATCCGAAGCAGCATCGACTTCGGGCATCCCGCCCGGAACACTACGCCAAAGCCCCATGTCGAACCGCCCCCTCACCCCTGCGCGCGCGCTGCTCGGCGCCGCGTTGCTGAGCGCACTCGCGCCGACCACGAGCCGCGCCGCCGCACTCACGCTGCACGCCGCCGACGACGGCAACTACCGCTGCGCCGTGCACATCACCCACAGCGCTGGCGCGGGATTCACCTCGGCCATCACGAAGGTCACCTCGGGCTCGCCGGCCTTCATCTACGTCGGCCCGCTTCAAGCGGCGCTGGGCGGCGACTCGCCGCAGTTCGAGAGCCTCAGGCTACGCTGCTGGAGGCGCTACCGCGCCACGCTCGACAACCCGCTGGGGCTCGATAGGCGCTCATACGCGGTCACGCTGTACCGCTGGGAGTCGTTCTGGATCGCGACCGACCCCGTCACCGGCCTGACCCAGACGAACCTGCCGCGCGACGGCGCGGTGGTTTCGCTGAGCCTGGCCACCACGCAGGATCCGACCTCGATCCGGATCGTGCGCGCCTGGGCGACACACCACCAGGGCAAAAACTCGGCAAGATCGGAA
>JAKAHP010000205.1 GCA_021825505.1 Pseudomonadota bacterium | reverse complement strand
CGATCGCCGCGCCAAGGTCTGTCACCCGCGGCACGGCCTCGACCGTCACCGAGGCCTTCGCCTCGGCGGCCAGGCTCTCCATGATCTCGACTCGGTTGATGAGCTCGGCGCCCTGCAGGTTCGCTCGCCCGTCGTGGGGCATGTAGATCGAGCCCCACCGCAGACCGTTGGCCTTTCGGTAGGCCTCCATCTCGTCCCAGAAGTGCCGCAGGCCCTGGCCCTCGCCGTGAAGGTACTTCACGAAATGGTGCGCCGACCCGTATCGCTGATGCAGCCAGATCGCCGTCGCGTTGCCGACGCTTGACCCCAGGTCCATGAACGCATTGAGCTCGAGCTCCTTGCGCGGGATCACCCTGCCGATGCGGCCGAGCTTGCGCAGGATCTTCATCTGCCTGGCGAAGATCGCGCCGACGACCGACCCGCGCGGCTTGCCCTCCCAGATGTTCGCGTAGTCCTCCTCGTCCATGGTGGCCTGCGCGTGCTTGCGCTCGGCCTCCATCTCGGCGCCGAACCAGGGGTTGTCGCTGTAGTTGACCTGCACCACCCTGGCGTCAGGCGGCGGGCTCGCGATGAAGTGGCTGTAGGTGTAGTCGGTCGACAGCTCAGGGTTCATCGAGACCCACACCTCGGAGCCCGGCTTGCGGATCGTGGGGATCAGGATGTCCCACGAGCGCTTGGGCACGGCCTGGCCCTCCTCCACCCAGACGACATCGACGCCCTCGTACGACTTGATCGAAGCGACGGTGTGCGCCTGCAGGCCGGAGTACATGAACAGCGTGTCGTGGACCCGACCGCGGATCTCGGTGTCCAGCACGCGGTAGTGCGCATGCAGGCCCATGGCGTCGATCTGGTCCTTCAGGAGTTGGTGCACCGACTCCCGCAGGCTGCGCTGGATCTCTCGGCAGCAGAGCACGCGCAGCGGGCGCCTGGCGCCCAGGATGAGCAGCGCGCGGGCGAACGACCACGACTTCGCACTACCCCGGCCGCCGTGCGCCACCTTGTAGCGCGCCGGCTCGAAGAGGAAGTCGAGCTTCGCCGGGAACTTGGCTGACTCGGCCATCAGGACGCCCGCACGAACTCGACCACCAAGGGCCCACCGCCCTCGCCCGGAGACTTCTCGCCCTCCTCGATGCCGAACGCCCGACGCTCAAGGGTCTGCAACTTGTTGAGGGTGTCGGCCAACTTCTGCACTGAGCCGACCCGACTGTGCACTTTCACCAGATCGTTGAGCGCCTGGCGGACGGCGGTCAGGTCTTCGTCGCCCAGGCCGGCGGACGCCATCCGCATCAGCGATTCCAGCTCGCCCTGCGAGTGGGTCGCCAGCCGGATCTCGGCCAGCAGTTCCATGGCCAGATTCCGGGTTTCGGCGATGTCGCCACGGTGGCGAAGGATCACCTGCTTGTTGACCTCGGCCGCAACAGCGACAACGCCCAGCGTTGCGTGTTGCGCTTCTGTTGCGCTCTTTGTTGCGATGTCGGCCATCAGCGCGGCATCGGTGGCCAGCTTTACGGCCTCGCGCAGATCCTTCTGCCAGTCGTGATCCTTGGCGCGCCGGCTGATTGATGCGTAGCCGACCTTGTGCTTGGCCTCCAGCTCGCGCAGGGTGAACTTGCCGGTGCGGTAGTCGCGCTCGACGGCCTCCCAGTCGATGCGCTTGCGCCCCTTCTGGGCCTTCTTACCTGCCATGGCTCGGCAACCTCCATTGGTACGTCTTCACCAGCTTCCGCGACTTGACCTCGGTCCCGGCCGCGACCCCTTCGACGATCAGGCCCGCCTGCCGCAGCTTGGCCAGGATCGACGACACCTCCCCGCGCGTTGTGTTGCGGCGCACCAAGCGCAGCAACTCCACCATCCTGAAGGCCTTCAGGGGGTTGTGCTTGAGCATGGACTCGACCTCCTGCTTCAGACCGCGCCCGGCGTGGTGGTGGACGCTGACGAGGATGGCGATGCGGCTCGGGCGCGCGGGCTCGGCGGCCTGAACGGCTGCGATCTCGGTGTCGTCGAGGCAGGTCATCCGGGCAACCCCCAGTCCACGCTCTCGACGAAGCGCGTGCCGTCATCGAGCTGGCGGGTCGTGATGACAGGGATAAGGGGCGCGATCCACTGGCCCGGCGCCACCGGCTCGCCGACCCCGCGAACCCGCATCAACAGCACGCCTGGCTGCTCGACGTTCATACACACCGCGTCGATGTGCGAGCCTTCCGGCAGGTGCAGCAGTTCGGCCAGCACGATGTGATCGAAGCGGAGGATTGCTGCTCGGTCTGTCATGCGAGCCCCTTACGCTTCAGGATCACGAACGACCGAGCCAGCGCCCGATAGAACGCCAGGGCCACAGCGTCGAGCGTGTAGCCCTCAGGCGGATCGGCGCGGCGGTCAACGATGTCATGGCATGAGGCGCACCCGTAGGCCCCCAGGGCGTCGATTCCCTTGATGCCAAGCCCGCGATCAGCCACGGCCTCGGGAAGATGGCACCAGACGGTTGTCGCGCCACCTCCATCGCAGCCAGGCAGGCGGATCGTGCAGACCTCGCCGCGCGCCGAGTCGCGGATGCGCTGATCCTTCCGCCCGGCGGTCTTCGGCATCACCGACGCGCGAGCGGGGCCGCTGGCCAGCACCGCGGACACCAGACCGGCCGGGCCCTCCACGGTCCGCGCTCGCGGCGTGTACTCGATCACCTTCGCCGGCTTCGGGGCGAACTTCACGACGTTGGAGCGGAAGCCGGAGCGCTTCATGCACCGAACTCCTGAAGGATCGCCTCGACCATCTCGGAGCCCTTGGCGTCATCGAGGTGCGGCCAAAGGAAGCGCGAGAAGTACACCGAGCGCACGAACCCGATCACGGCCGCGTGGTGCTCGGCGAAGTCCGCTTCCTCGAGCGCGTCCCATGCGATCGACTTCGACACCGCGACCGGCTTCCCCTTGGGGCCCGGCACGATGTCGCAGAAGCCGGCGCCGACCTGGGTCCACTCGCGGAACTTCTCCGCGTCGGTGAACTGGTCCTGGCACTTGAACAGCGCCGCGAGGATCGCGAAGTGCAGGCGGTGGAACTGCGGGGAGCGCGGCAACTTGAACGTGAAGCGAACCGTGTGCCCCGGCTCCATCTCCCTGACCGTTGCGATGAACTTGGCGTATCGGCGCTCGTCGGCATCGGTCAGGCCGTGCAGCTTGCCGTCTTCGGCCTTGGTGAGCACGAGGTCAGCCACCGCGAGCCCTCCACAGCATCGCTGTCGGGCCGCAGGCGCCGTGCGTGCCACGAGCGTCGCCGCATGAGGCCAGACCGCGCCCGCCGCGAGACTGCGCCTCGGTGCAGAGCATCTTCGCCGTCGTGGGCTTGTCTCCGCCGGTGCGGTAGTTCGCGCAGGCCATGCAGCGGGCCTTCCAGCCGTCATCGAACACCGGCAGCACCGCCGGGCCGATGGAGATGGTGGCGACTGGGGCGAGTTTCATCCGGGGAACCCGTTGTGCTCGACGCCATCGAGCAGTCGGCCGGCGGCCTTCTTGCCGATGCGGAACATCAGCTCCGCGTCTCCGACGTGAGCGTTGAACGCCGCGTTGGACTCCAGCAGCGCGCCGGCGCGCGTGATGCCTTTGCAGATCGCGCCGCGATCGTCGTCAGGGTCAGGGAACCACTCTCCCCACTGCTTGAACAGGAACGGCACGCCGGCCGCGGCGCACTGGTCGCGCAGCGCGCGGAACCAGTCGGGGTGCGTCGGCCGCGCGTGCGGGCCGCTCTCGCCGCCAGCGATCACCCAGTCGAGCCGCGGCAGTGGCCGGTGCGGCGCGTAGTCCGACATCGACGCTCCGCCCATGCGCATGTCGATTGGACCCAGCATCGGCTCGATCGACAACCCTCGGCGGCGCGCCGGCGTGCGCAACAGCTTGCCGATGTCGCGGTCGTACTCTTCCTGGTTGATGACCGTGGCCATCAGAATGACGTTGGCCGGCGCGTCGCCGGCGATCCACGCGGCGCACCACTGCGCAAGCGGCGAGTCGGAGCCTTCGGTTTCGACAATGCGCGCGTGCGCGTCCTCGAGCAGCTTGCGCCAGTTGCCGATGCGCTTCGACAGCAGCAGCCAGTCGAGCTCTGGCGTCCGGCGGATGGTGTCGAGCAGCCGGACGAACTCGTCGAGCGGCGCATCCAGGTCGAGCCAGTCGGCCATCGAGGCGCAGAAAACACGCATGCGCGCTTCCTTGATGAGAGGCTCCTTGCACGACGGGCAGCAGTGCATGGCGCCAGGGTCGCGGTCGAAGCCGGCCAACCCGGTGCGCAGCCGGGCCTTCGATGCAGGGCCGCGCCAGCGGCAGCTCATGCACTCGCCAAAACGCTGCTTCGCCCACTGGAGCGGCGCCTGCCAGTGCGCATCGCCGAAGGTCCGCCGCTCGGCGCCCACGCCCCACAGCACCCGGCCGGGCGCGAACCTCTTCGCGTCCCGCTCGGCGTAGCAGTGGTCGCACGCCGGCGACACCTTCTGGCAGCCCCACCACGGGTTGAACGTGGCGTCGGCCCACTCGATGGCGGTGTTCTCAGCCATGCGCAGCCTCCTGCTCTTCTCGCCATGCCTGCTCTGCGAGTTGCCGCCACTCCGGCACCAGCGGGTGGTCAATCCCGCGCAGGATCTGCTGGCGCGCGGCTTCGGTCGGCGCACGCTTCATCTGCTGCACGGCCCGGCTCACCACGACGAAGTCGTAGCTGCCGGCGAGGGACTCGAGGACGGTCACGGCGCGACTTCCTCGCGCGACGACGCCAGTCGTTCACACGATCGCAGCATGTCGCGCTGGGCAAGCGTGAGGCGACGTCCGCTGGCCTCGATCGCACGCAGGCGACGAACCGTGGCCACTGCCGGCGGCACCAACGCAGCCGCCGTGTCCCGAGCCTTCCAGTCGCGCAGCACCCGACGGCCGAGCTCGGGGTCTTCCTTCGGCGCAGGCAGGCGCGCCTGGGCCGGCTCCGGCATGCGACGGCAAGCGTCGCGAAACTGGTGCGCGTTCGGTGGTGTCGGGCCGAGGTTGTCGAGGCCGTAGGCGATCGCCGCGGGGTGCCGCTCGAACCCGTCGAGGATGTTCGCCCAGTCCGCCTTCACGGCTTCGGGATCCAGGTCGGCGTACTGGCGCATGAACGCCACGCCGTAGCGCACCGCCAAGCGGGCGAAGATGGACTCAACCCACGCGGCGGGCAACGGCACTTCCAGCCTCCATGTCGATGATCTCGGCGCCGCCAGCCGAGGGACGTTTCGCGGCGGCGGCGCCGGCGAACGCAGCAGCGCGCTCGCGCTGCTCGGTGCGCCAAGCGGGTTCGTCAGCGCCGCCGGCCGACGCCTGCCGACCCGCGACGTAGCTGGCATCGAACCCCTTCCAGCCCTTGGCCATCACCTTCTCAGCGGCCTGCTGTGGCGTCATGCCAGCCTTGGTGGCCTCGCGGCAGTGGTCGGCCCAAGCTCGCTCCGTCAGCGGCGCCTTCTTGGCTGCCTTGTGGGCGACGAACTCGGCAGCGGTGTTGGCGTCGAATCCTTCGGCGATCAGCAACTCTGGCGAGACGGACTCCGCGACCGGCTTGGCGGCGCGCTTCTTCTTTCCCGAAGGGGAAGAAGTGGTTCCGGTTCCGGTGTCGTTCTTGCTAGGT
>JAKAHP010000204.1 GCA_021825505.1 Pseudomonadota bacterium | reverse complement strand
GGCCGGCGCGCCGGCGCCGCGCGGCAGGCGTGCGAGCAGCGCGCGACGATCCTCGCCGAGCAGCAGCTCGCGCTCGGTGGCGGCGTCGGGGTAGCCCAGCGACAGGCACATCAGGAAGCGGTCGAGCTGCGATTCAGGCAGGGCATAAGTGCCGCGCTGGTCGGCCGGGTTCTGCGTGGCGATGACGAAGAAGCCGGGGGGAAGCGCGCGCGACGCGCCGTCGACGCTGACCTGACGTTCCTCCATCGCCTCGAGCAGCGCGCTTTGCGTCTTCGGCGGCGCGCGGTTGATCTCGTCGGCCAGCAGCAGCTCGGTGAACACCGGTCCCGGGTGGAACACGAAGCGCTCGACGTCGCGCGCGTAGACGCTGACGCCGAGCACGTCGCTGGGCAGCAGATCGGCGGTGAACTGCACGCGCGCCTGCTGCAGCCCGAACACATGGGCCAGCGCATGCGCCAGCGTCGTCTTGCCGACCCCGGGCAGGTCCTCGATCAGCAGGTGGCCACCGGCGACCAGACAGCACACCGCCAGCTCGACCTGGGCGTGCTTGCCGACCAGCACCGAGTCGACGCGGGTCACCAGATCGGCGAGCATTGTCTGCATTGTCAGGTTGGGCACGTGTTGGCGTAGCACAATAAAACATCATTGTGCCAAGGGACGGCCGCCGCCGCCGGAACCCGGGATATATTCAGGAGACTTCATGCGTACAGGGTATTACGCGCATCCCGATTGCAGCCAGCACGAGATGGGCCACGACCACCCCGAATGCCCCGCGCGGCTGGCGGCGATCGAAGACCGGCTGCTCGCGGCCGGCCTCGACTGGCTGCTGCCGCGACCCGACGTGCCGCTGGCGTCCGAGGAGGCCATCGAGCTGGCGCACAACGCGCTGTACGTGGCCGAGCTGAAGGACAAGGGCGCGATCGACGAGGGCTACGCCTGGATCGACCCAGACACCTTGATGAATCCGCATACCTGGCAGGCGGCACGCCGCGCCGCGGGCGCGGCGATCGCGGCCACCGACGCGGTGCTGGACGGGCGGCTGGACAACGCGTTCTGCGCGATACGCCCGCCGGGCCACCACGCCACGCGGGCGCAGGCCGGGGGCTTTTGCTTCGTCAACAACGTCGCGGTCGCGGCGCGCCACGCGCTCGACCGGCGCGGGCTGCAGCGCGTGGCCATCGTCGACTTCGACGTGCACCACGGCAACGGCACCGAGGACATCTTCGCCGGCGACGAGCGGGTGCTGATGGTCAGTTTCTTCCAGCACCCGTTCTACCCGTACAGCGGCACCGAGAACCCGGCGCCGAACATGGTCAACGTGCCGCTTCCGGCCTACACCGGCGGCGCGCAGGTGCGCGAAGTCGTGCTGCACCAATGGCTGCCGCGGCTGCGCGAGTACGCGCCGGAGATGCTGTTCATCTGCGCCGGCTTCGACGCCCACCGCGAAGACGACATGGGGCAGATGGGGCTGGTCGAGGCCGATTACGCGTGGATCACCCGTGAATTGCGCGAATTCGCGGCGCAGGCCTGCGGCGGGCGCATCGTCTCCTGCCTCGAAGGCGGCTACAACCTCAATGCGCTGGGACGCAGCGTCGCCGAGCACGTGCGCGTGCTCGCCGGGCTCGATTACTGAACGACAATAACTCTGCACAGGAGACCCTTGATGAACGATGCCGACTTGCCGCGCAACGCCGCCAACCACGCGCCGCTGACCCCGCTGCTCTTTCTCGAGCGCGTGGCCGACGTCTACCCGCAGCGCTGCGCCATCGTGCATGGCGACCTGCGCCAGACCTGGGGCGAAACGCGTGCGCGCTGCCACCGGCTGGCCGCGGCGCTGCGCGCGCACGGGCTGCAGCGCGGCGACGTCGTCGCGGCGATGCTGCCCAATGTGCCGGCGATGGTCGAGGCTCATTTCGGCGTGCCGCTGGCCGGCTGCGTGCTCAACACGCTGAACACCCGGCTCGACGCCGAGGCGCTGGCCTACATGCTGGTGTACGGCGGGGTGCGCGCGGTGCTGGTCGACCCCGAGTTCGCCGAGCCGATGCGCCGCGCGGTCGAGCTGGCGCGCCAGCAGGGCCTGGCCGAGCCGCTGGTGGTCGACGTGCCCGACGCGCAATGGAGCGGCGCCGACGCGCGCATCGGCGCGCTCGACTACGAGGCGCTGCTGGCGCAGGGCGACGCCGACGCGGCGCTGCCGGCCGTGCACGACGAATGGGACGCGATCGCGCTGAACTACACCTCGGGCACCACCGGCCGGCCCAAGGGGGTCGTCTACTCGCATCGCGGCGCCTACGTCAACGCGGTGTCCAACACCCTCGAGTGGGACCTGCCCAAGCACCCGGTCTATCTGTGGACGCTGCCGATGTTCCACTGCAACGGCTGGTGCTTCCCGTGGACCATCGCCGCGCGCGCCGGCGTCAACGTGTGCCTGCGCCGAATCGACGCCGCGGCGATTTTCGAGCTGATTCGCGCCGAGCGCGTCACCCACTACTGCGGCGCACCGATCGTGCACAACCTGCTGCTGGGCGCCGCGCCCGCGCTGAAGGCTGGCATCGACCACCCGGTGCGCGCGATGGTGGCCGGCGCCGCGCCGCCCGCCGCGCTGCTCGAGGGGCTGGCCGCGATGGGTTTCGAGCTGACCCACGTCTACGGCCTGACCGAGGTCTACGGCCCCGCCACGGTGTGCGCGCAGCAGGAAGCCTGGGAGGCGCTGCCGCTGGCCGAGCGCGCCCGCCTGAACGCGCGCCAGGGCGTGCGCTACCACCTGCAGGACGGCGCCAGCGTGCGCGATCCGCAGACCCTGGAGGAGGTCGCGCACGACGGCCAGACCATGGGCGAGGTCATGTTCCGCGGCAACATCATGATGAAGGGCTACCTGGGCGATGCCCAAGCCACCGCCGACGCGTTCCGTGGCGGCTGGTTCCACACCGGCGACCTCGCGGTGGTCGACGCCGACGGCTACATCAAGATCAAGGACCGCAGCAAGGACATCATCATTTCGGGCGGCGAGAACATCTCGAGCATCGAAGTCGAGGACGTGCTGTTCCGCCACCCGTCGGTGATGCTGGCGGCCGTGGTCGCGATGCCCGACCCGAAGTGGGGCGAGACGCCGTGCGCCTTCATCGAACTGAAGGCCGGCGCCGTGGCCGACGCGGCCGACATCGTCGCGTTCTGCAAGCAGCACCTGGCCGGTTTCAAAGTGCCGCGCCGCATCGTGTTCGGCGAACTGCCCAAGACCTCGACCGGCAAGATCCAGAAATACGCCTTGCGCGACCAGGTCCATGCGCGCGACGCGATCGACGTTTGACGGAGACACGAAGATGACCCAGGAACAGGTGCTGCTGGTCGAGCGCGACGCGCGCGGCGTCGTCACGCTGACGCTGAACCGGCCGCAGGCGTTCAATGCGCTGTCCGACGCGCTGCTCGCCGAGCTGCAGCGCGCCATCGACGCGCTGCGCGACGACGCGAGCGCGCGCGTGGTCGTGCTGCGCGCGGCCGGGCGCGCGTTCTGCGCCGGCCACGACCTGAAGGAAATGCGCGCCGAGCCGAGCCTGGAGCGCTGCAGCGACCTGTTCGCGCGCTGCGGCAAGGTCATGCTCGGGCTGCTCGCGCTGCCGCAGCCGGTGATCGCGCGCGTGCACGGCATCGCCACCGCGGCCGGCTGCCAGCTGGTCGCGCAGTGCGATCTGGCAGTGGCCGCCAGCGACGCGCGCTTCGCGGTCTCGGGCATCAACGTCGGCCTGTTCTGCTCGACGCCGAGCGTGCCGCTGGCGCGCAACGTGCCGCGCAAGAAGGCGATGGAAATGCTGCTGACCGGCGAGTTCATCGACGCCGCGCAGGCGCTCGACTGGGGCCTGGTCAACCGCGTCGCCGCACCCGACGCGCTCGACGCCGAAGTCGAACGCCTGGTCGCGGCGATCCTGGCCAAGCCGGCGGCCGCCGTGGCGATGGGCAAGGAGCTGTTCTACCGCCAGATCGAGATGGGGCAGGGCGCCGCCTACCAGCTGGCCTCGCAGACCATGGCGTGCAATTTCATGCACGACGACGCGCTCGAGGGCGTGCAGGCCTTCATCGACAAGCGGGAGCCGGCGTGGCGGCGCTGATGCGGCTGCGGTGCCGGCCGGCTCCTGTGGAGCTGGCCTCGTGATCTCGCCGCTGCTGCAGGCGCTGACCCACCGCTCGCCCGAGTTCCTGCACACCGAAATCGGCGCGATCGTCGGCGCGCTGATCGTCGGCTTCGCGGTCGGCAGCTGGCTCGAGCACCGCTTCGTCGAAACCACGTCGTGGCGCACGGCGGCGCGTTCGGCGCTGCTGCACGGCGCCGGCATGCCGCTGGTCGCGCTGATCGCGCTGCAGCTCGTGCGCCATGCGTCGCCGTGGCTGCTGCGCGCGCCGCTGCTCAAGCTGGCGCTGCCGGTGCTCGGCGTATGGCTGCTGACCCGTGTAACGCTGCGCGTGGCGCAGCGCGCCTTCCCCGGCAACGCCGCGGCACGGCTGCTGGTGCGCGTGCTCAACCAGATCGCCTGGGGCGTGCTGGTGCTGCACCTGAGCGGAGCGCTGCCCGAGATCATCGAAGCGCTCGACGCGTTCTCGGTGCACATCGGGCGCCAACGCCTGACCGGCTGGACGCTGTTGCGCGGCGTCGCCTGGGTCGCGGTGACGCTGGTGCTGGCGCTGTGGGTGTCGTCGCTGCTGGAATCCAGGCTGCTGGCGTCGCCGCTCGACGTCAACCTGCGCCTGGTCGTGTCGAGGCTGCTGCGCGCGGCGATCTTCACCGCCGCGCTGCTGGTGGCGTTGCAGATGGTCGGCATCGACCTGACCGTGCTCAGCGTGTTCGGCGGCGCGCTCGGCGTCGGCCTCGGTCTGGGCCTGCAGCGCATCGCGGCCAATTACGTGTCGGGCTTCGTCGTGCTGTTCGAGCGCAGCTTGCGCGTCGGCGACAACATTTCGCTCGACGGTTTCCAGGGGCGCATCGTCGACATCAAGACGCGTTACACCCTGGTGCGCAGTGCCAGCGGCATCGAATCGCTGGTGCCGAACGAAATGCTGATCTCGAACCGGATCGACAACCTGTCGTACACCGACCGCAACGTCTGGCAATCGACCACGGTCGGCGTCGCTTACGGCTGCGACATCGAGCAGGTGCTGGTGCTGCTCGAGCGCGCCGCCGCCAGCGTGCCGCGCGTGCTCGCCAGCCCGGGGCCCGGCGCGGTGCTCAGCGAGTTCGGCAACAACGCGCTGCAGGTCACCGTCGGCTACTGGATCGCCGATCCGGAAAACGGCACGCTGGGCGTGCGCGGCGCGGTCAACCTGACGCTGCTGCGCGCGCTGCGCGAAGCCGGCGTTGACATTCCGTTTCCGCAACTCGATGTCCACATGGTGCGACGCGGGACTTGATCGTCCGGCGGATTAGCCGGTACACTGCTAAAAAACGAACGATCGTTCGATTCTGCCCCGGATCCGCTCTGGCATGATTCGAGGCCTCCCCCCATGATTGGAGTGAACGCATGAAGGTGTTGGTCGCGGTCAAGCGCGTGGTCGACTACAACGTCAAGGTCAGGGTCAAGTCCGACGGCAGCGGCGTCGACCTGGCCGGGGTCAAGATGAGCATGAACCCCT
>JAKAHP010000010.1 GCA_021825505.1 Pseudomonadota bacterium | reverse complement strand
GCGGTAGATCGCGACCTTGGCCGCGAGCTGGTCCGGCGTCTCGTCCATGCGCAGCGTCAGCGAGATGAACGGACCCTGGTCGAGGTCGTTGGTGAACAGCGTCTCGACGCGGCGCACGCCGGCGTCGCGGATTTTCTTCAGCAGCGCTTCGCTCAGTTCCTCGTTGGCCAGCGCGACGATCTCGCCGGTGTCTTCCGACACGACGTTGCGCGCCAGCACCTTGCCGAGCAGGAAGTCCTCGGGCGCCGAAATGCGCTGCGTGCCGCTTTCCTCGAGCGCGCGCAGGTGACGCATCGTCACGCGCTTGTCCTTGGCGACGACGACGTTGCCGTTCTTGTCGGTGATGTCGAAGCGCGCGACCTCGCCCTTGAAGTGCGCCGGCACGAATTCGATCATGCCGCCCTGGTCCATCAGGTCGACACGGTCGAAGGTGAAGAAATGCGCCAGGATCTGCTCGTTGTTCAGGCCCAGCGCCTTGAGCAGAATCGTCACCGGCATCTTGCGGCGACGGTCCACGCGGAAGTACAGGATGTCCTTCGGGTCGAATTCGAAGTCCAGCCACGAGCCGCGGTAGGGGATGATGCGCGCGGAGAACAGCAGCTTGCCGGACGAATGCGTCTTGCCCTTGTCGTGCTCGAAGAACACCCCCGGCGAGCGGTGCAGCTGCGAGACGATGACGCGCTCGGTGCCGTTGATGATGAACGAGCCCTTGTCGGTCATGAGCGGGATCTCGCCCATGTAGACTTCCTGCTCCTTGACTTCCTTGATGGTGGGCTTGGCCGCTTCGCGGTCCATCACGATCAGCCGCACCTTGGCGCGCAGCGCGCTGGCGAAGGTCAGGCCGCGCTGCTGGCACTCACGCACGTCGAAGCCCGGTCGCGCCAGCTGGTAGCCGAGGAACTCCATGCGCACGTTCTGGTTGTGCGAGACGATCGGGAAGATCGCGTTGAACGCCGCCTGCAGCCCCTCGTTGCGGCGCTGTTCGGTCGGGCGGTCCTTCTGCAGGAAGGATTCGTAGGACTCGAGCTGGGTGGCCAGCAGGTAGGGCACCTGGATCACGCCTTGGCGGGTGCCAAAGCTCTTGCGAATCCGCTTCTTTTCGGTGAACGAGTAGGACATGGACGCTCCGCTGCGCTGGACTGAAACCGTTTATGTATGCGCTCGGCGATCCGGGCGCAGGCATAAACCGTCGGGACGCGCTTGAAGGCGCGAAAGCCCGAAAGGCTGCAGCAGCCTTCCGGGCCCCGTGGGCTGGTATGCCGATTACTTGATTTCGGCCTTGGCGCCAGCTTCCTCGAGCTTCTTCTTCGCGGCTTCGGCGTCGGCCTTCGGCAGCGCTTCCTTGACGGCCTTGGGCGCGCCGTCGACCAGGTCCTTGGCTTCCTTCAGACCCAGGCCGGTCAGTTCGCGAACCGCCTTGATCACCGACACCTTGTTGGCGCCGGCTTCCAGCAGGATCACGTTGAACTCGGTCTGCTCTTCAGCAGCCGCGGCGGCACCGCCGCCGGCGCCCGGGGCGGCCACGGCCATCGACGCGGCCGACACGCCGAACTTCTCTTCGAACGCCTTCACCAGGTCGTTCAGTTCCAGCACGGTCATGCCGCCGACGGCTTCCAGAATGTCTTCTTTGCTCAGTGCCATTTGTGTAACTCCTGAATTCGATGAATGATGGGTTGCGTCGCGGCGTCAGGCCGCGGCGCCTTGTTCTTCTTCGCGCTTCTTCGCCAGCGCGGCGACCGACGCGACAAAGCCGGTCAGCGGCGCCTGCATGACGCCCAGCAGCTTGGCCAGAAGCTCTTCGCGGCTGGGGATCGAGGCGAGTTGCTTGACGCCTTCGGCGTCGAGTTTCTTGCCGTTGTAGGCGCCTGCGCGGATGACCATCTTGTCATTGGTCTTCGCGAAGTCCTGGATGACCTTCGCCGCGGCGATCGCGTCTTCGGAAAAGCTGTAGATCAGCGGGCCGGACATCTCGTCGGCCACGACCTCGAATGCGGTTCCGGTGACGGCGCGTCGGGCCAGCGTGTTCTTCAGAACCTGCAGATGGACGCCTTGGCTGCGCGCATTCGCACGCAGCCTGGTCATCGGCTCCACGTCGATTCCTCGGTATTCCGCCAGCACCAGAGTTTGCGCCTTCGCCGCAAGCGCCGCGACTTCAGTCACGACGGCCTGCTTTTCGGTGCGATTCAGACTCAAGGTTGACTCCTGAAGGAAAGGGTCGCGCCGCTTGCGCGACGACGACCGGTTTGCAGCGTCCTCTGGAGATCGACAAACCGGCCCTGAGCGGGACGGACTGCAGCTTCCAGCGGGTTCGCCATCTGCGTCGGCTTCGAATTCCGGGTTGCCCCGGGCTTCTCAATTAAGACATGCATCGCATCTCGCCAACGGTCTTGGATCGCCCGGCGCCACGTTGCCGCGGCGCCGACCCACCAAATTTGTTCAAGGCTCCGGATTGCTCCGGAACCCTTCATGCATCGAATCAGGCAGCGGTGGCCGTAATGCTCGACGCATCGACGCGAACGCCGATGCCCATCGTCGACGACACCGCGACCTTGCGCAGGTAGATACCCTTCGCAGCGGCCGGGCGCGCCTTGTTCAACGCCTCGACCAGCGCCTGCAGATTGCTCTTCAGCGCTTCCGGCTGGAACGACGCGCGACCGATCGTCGAGTGCACGATGCCGGCCTTGTCGGCACGGAACTGCACTTGACCGGCCTTGGCGTTCTTCACCGCGCCGGCGACGTCGGGCGTCACGGTGCCGACCTTCGGGTTCGGCATCAGGCCGCGCGGGCCGAGGATCTGACCCAGCGCGCCGACCACGCGCATCGCGTCGGGCGAGGCGATCAGCACGTCGAAGTCGATCTTGCCGCCCTTGATCTGCTCGGCGAGGTCGTCGAAGCCGACCAGGTCGGCACCGGCGGCGCGCGCCTCGTCGGCCTTCGCGCCTTGCGCGAACACCGCGACGCGCTTGGTCTTGCCGGTTCCGGCGGGCAGCACGACCGAGCCGCGCACGACCTGGTCCGACTTGCGCGCATCGATGCCCAGCGCGACGGCGACGTCGATCGACTCATCGAACTTGGCGACCGCGCATTCCTTGATCAGGTTCAGCGCGTCGTCGAGCGCATACAGCTTGGTGCCTTCGACTTTCGCGCGCAGCGCGGCGTAACGCTTCGGAAGCTTCTTCGCCATGATTTACACCCCCTCCACGGTCACGCCCATCGAGCGCGCGGTGCCGGCGATCGTGCGCACGGCGGCGTCGAGGTCGGCGGCGGTCAGATCCTTGGTCTTGGTCTTCGCGATTTCCTCGAGCTGGGCACGGGTGATCGAGCCGACCTTGTCGGTATGCGGCTTGGCCGAACCCTTCTCGAGCTTGATCGCCTTCTTGATCAGCACGCCGGCCGGCGGCGACTTGATGACGAAGGTGAAGGATTTGTCGGCGTAGGCGGTGATCACCACCGGCAGCGCCAGACCGGGTTCCATGCTCTGCGTCTGGGCGTTGAACGCCTTGCAGAACTCCATGATGTTGAGGCCGCGTTGACCCAGCGCCGGGCCGATCGGCGGCGACGGGTTGGCCTTGCCGGCCGGGACCTGCAGTTTGATGAAGCCGACGATTTTCTTCGCCATGCTGTGCTCTCCTGTCGAGTGCGAACGCCCGCCATCGCTGACGGGCTCCTCGTCCTTGCGGCCTCCGGGCCCGCGCGAAGCGGGCCGTCTGGTGAGCGTCGCGCGCCGGGCCGCCCCGCGTGCGAACGCGCGGCCGGCCTGTCAGCCGGCCTCAAAACGCGCAGGTCAGACTTTCTCGACCTGCTGGAATTCGAGTTCGACCGGCGTGGCGCGGCCGAAGATCGTGACCGAGACGCGAAGCCGCGATTTCTCGTAGTTCACCTCTTCGACGTTGCCGTTGAAGTCGGTGAATGGGCCTTCCTTGACGCGAACCATTTCGCCCGGTTCGAACAGCACCTTCGGACGCGGCTTCTCGACGCCTTCCTGGATCTGGTTCAGGATCTTGTCGACGTCGGCCTGGCTGATCGGCGCCGGACGGTTCTTGGCGCCGCCGACGAAGCCGGTGACCTTGCTGGTGTGCTTGACCAGGTGCCAGGTCGCGTCGTCCATTTCCATTTCGACCAGCACATAGCCGGGGAAGAAGCGACGCTCGGTGATGGTCTTGCGACCATTCTTCATTTCCTGCACTTCTTCGGTCGGCACGAGGATGCGCCCGAACTTCGTCTGCATGCCGGCGCGCTCGATGCGTTCGAGCAGGTTACGCTCGACGGCCTTCTCCATGCCCGAGTAGGCGTGCACGACATACCACTGCTTCTGGCCGGTAGGCACGGGATCCACCATGGTGACCACTCCGTTCAATGTTTCCAGCCGAGGATCACGCCATACAGCAGCCACTCGAGCGACTTGTCGGTAAGCCAGAGAAAAATCGCCATGAGCAGCACGAAGCCGAACACGATGGCGGTCATCTGGATCGATTCCTTGCGCTGCGGCCACACGACCTTGCGCACTTCCCGGACGGACTCGCGAGTATAGGCAATCAGCGCCTTGCCCGGCTCGGCCAGCAGGAAAAGCCCTATGGCCAGCGCAAGGAACAGCAGCAATGCGACGACGCGCGCCCAGGCGAGGTGCCCGGGAACGAGGTAATAGGCGACAAACGCAGCGACGAAGGACGCTGCGGCCATTCCCAGACGAGCCTTGTCGGCGGTCGTGGAAACGGTTTCTACGTTGGGATTGGCCATGCTTGACGTGTTGTGCTGGACCCGGTGGTGGCAGGGGCAGAGGGTCTCGAACCCCCAACCTTCGGTTTTGGAGACCGACGCTCTGCCAATTGAGCTATGCCCCTGTATCAACCTTCGGACCGGCCGCGGTACTGCATGCTACCGGAGCGAAGCGCGCCTTGTGGGAGCGCCCCGCCGACTGCTTGTGCTGCTGTTTTACTCGATGATCTTGGCGACGACGCCGGCGCCGACGGTGCGACCGCCTTCACGGATGGCGAAGCGCAGGCCTTCTTCCATCGCGATCGGGGCGATCAGCTTGACGGTGATCGAGACGTTGTCGCCGGGCATGACCATTTCCTTGCCCTCGGGCAGCTCGATGGCGCCGGTGACGTCGGTGGTACGGAAATAGAACTGCGGACGATAGTTGTTGAAGAACGGCGTGTGACGGCCGCCTTCGTCCTTGCTCAGCACGTACACCTCGGCGGTGAAGTGGGTGTGCGGCTTGATCGAACCGGGCTTGCACAGCACCTGGCCGCGCTCGACTTCCTCGCGCTTGGTGCCGCGCAGCAGGATGCCGACGTTGTCGCCGGCCTGGCCCTGGTCGAGCAGCTTGCGGAACATTTCCACGCCGGTGCAGGTGGTCTTGAGCGTGGGCTTGAGGCCCACGATCTCGATTTCGTCGCCGACCTTGACGATGCCGCGCTCGACACGACCGGTCACCACGGTGCCGCGGCCGGAGATCGAGAACACGTCTTCGACCGGCATCAGGAAGGCGCCGTCGACCGCGCGCTCGGGCGTCGGAATGTAGCTGTCGAGCGCTTCGGCCAGCTTGAAGATGGCCTGTTCGCCCAGCTCGCCCTTGTCGCCTTCGAGCGCCAGCTTGGCCGAGCCCTTGACGATCGGGGTGTCGTCACCGGGGAAGTCGTACTTGCTGAGCAGCTCGCGCACTTCCATCTCGACCAGCTCGAGCAGCTCGGCGTCGTCGACCATGTCGCACTTGTTCAGGAACACGATGATGTACGGCACACCGACCTGACGCGCCAGCAGGATGTGCTCGCGCGTTTGCGGCATCGGGCCGTCGGCGGCCGACACCACCAGGATCGCGCCGTCCATTTGCGCCGCGCCCGTGATCATGTTCTTCACGTAGTCGGCGTGCCCGGGGCAGTCGACGTGCGCGTAGTGACGGTTCGCGGTTTCGTACTCGACGTGCGCGGTGTTGATGGTGATGCCGCGCGCCTTTTCTTCCGGCGCCGCGTCGATCTGGTCGTAGGCCTTCGCCTCGCCGCCGAACTTGTTCGACAGCACGGTCGTGATCGCCGCCGTCAGCGTGGTCTTGCCGTGGTCCACGTGACCGATCGTCCCCACGTTCACGTGTGGCTTGGTCCGCTCAAATTTGCTCTTCGCCATGATGAATGCTCCTGAAGACGGTGTACGAAACGACGTGAATCAAAGGGTATTTGGTGCCCATGGCGGGAATCGGACCCGCGACCTCTCCCTTACCAAGGGAGTGCTCTACCACTGAGCCACATGGGCAAATGTTCCGCTGGCACCTGCAAGTCCGTCGTTCAGCCCTTCGCCGCGAAGCTTGGAGCGGGAGACGGGAATCGAACCCGCGCCATCAGCTTGGAAGGCTGAGGTTCTACCATTGAACTACTCCCGCCTCGATCCTTGAGCCGACCTGCAACTGCCGAAAATCGAATCAACTGCCTACTGCCGGAAACTGCCGGATGAACCCTGCCGGATGAACCGGTAAGTCGCTTGGTGGAGAGGGTTGGATTCGAACCAACGTAGGCGTAAGCCAACAGATTTACAGTCTGCCCCCTTTAGCCACTCGGGCACCTCTCCGAGGCGAATCCAAAATTCTCTTGATGTTTGCCCGAATTGTCAAGCCCTGTCGGGTGCGTTCGTGCCGAACAGCTGCTGCAGCGCCACACCGGGGTCGTCTGCGCGCATGAACGCCTCGCCGACCAGGAAGGCATTCACCCCGGCCGCGCGCATGCGCGCGACGTCGGCGGCGGCCAGGATGCCGCTCTCGGTGACGACCACGCGATCCGGCGGCACGGCGTCGAGCAGTGCCAGCGTCGTTTCCAGCCGGGTCTCGAAACTGCGCAGGTCGCGGTTGTTGATGCCGATCAGCGGCGTGCGCAGCGCCAAGGCGCGCGCCAGTTCGGCGGCGTCGTGCACTTCGACCAGCACGTCGAGCCCATAACCGAACGCGCAGTCCTCGAGTTCACGCAGCTGCGCGTCGCTGAGCGCGGCGACGATCAGCAGCACGGCATCGGCGCCCATCGCGGCGGCTTCGGCGACCTGGTAGGCGTCGACGATGAAGTCCTTGCGCAGCACCGGCAGCGCGCAGGCGGCGCGCGCCGCGCGCAGGTAGTCGGCGTCGCCCTGGAAATAGTCGCGGTCGGTCAGCACCGACAGGCAGGCGGCGCCGTGCGCGGCGTAGCTGGCGGCGATCGCGGCCGGGTCGAAGTCGGCGCGCAGCACGCCCTTGGACGGACTGGCCTTCTTGACTTCGGCGATCACCGCGGCGTCGCCGGCGGCCACGCGCCGCTGCAGCGCCGCGGCGAAACCGCGACGCGGGCCTGCGGCGCGCGCCTGCGCGTCGAGCGCGGCCAGCGGCAGCGCGGCGCGGGCCTGCGCGACTTCGTCGGCCTTGGTGCGCAGGATGCGGTGCAGGATATTGTCGTCCTGCGCCGCGACCGTGGTGTGCCCCCCGGCGCTGTGTTGCCCGCTCATGGCCGGGCCCCTTCCGAGGAGGCCGCGGCGAGGCCGCGGGTGTAGGCGATGAAGGCTTCGAGGCGCGCGCGCGCGCCGCCGCCGGCCAGCGCCACGCGCGCCAGCTCGACGCCTTCGGCCAGGGATGCGGCGACGCCCGCGGCGTACAAGGCGCCGCCGGCGTTGAGCATCACGACGTCGCGCGCCGGCCCGTCGACGTCGTCGAGCGCCTCGCGCATGCGTTGCGCCGATTCGGCCGGGCTGCTCACCTGCAGCTCGCGCAGCGCGCAGGTGCGCAGGCCGAATTCCGACGGATGGATGCGGTATTCGAGGATCTGCCCGTCGCGGAGCTCGCCGACCAGCGTCTCGCCGCACAGCGAGATCTCGTCGAGCCCGTCCAGGCCGTGCACGACCAGCACGTGGCGGCTGCCCAGTCGCTGCAGCACGCGCACCAGGATGCCGACGAGGTCGGGGTGGAACACGCCGAGCAGTTGGTTCGGGGCACCCGCCGGGTTGGTCAGCGGCCCGAGGATGTTGAACAGCGTGCGTACGCCGAGCTCCTTGCGCACCGGCGCGGCGTGCTTCATCGCGCTGTGGTGGTTGGGCGCGAACATGAAGCCGATGCCGACATCGTCCAGGCAGCGCGCGACCTGCTCGGGCGCCAGCGCGATGTTCGCGCCCAGCGCCTCGAGCACGTCGGCCGAGCCCGACGACGAGCTGACGCTGCGCCCGCCGTGCTTGGCCACGCGCGCGCCGGCCGCGGCCGCGGCGAACATGCTGGTGGTCGAGATGTTGAAGGTGTGCGCGGCGTCGCCACCGGTGCCGACGATGTCGACCAGGCGCGAGGTGTCGGCCAGCGGCACGCGCGTGGCGAACTCGCGCATCACGGTGGCCGCGGCGGTGATCTCGCCGATCGTCTCCTTCTTCACGCGCAGCCCGACGATCAGTGCCGCGATCATCGTCGGCGACATTTCGCCGGTCATGATGCGGCGCATCAGCGCGAGCATTTCATCGTGGAAGATTTCCCGGTGCTCGATCACGCGCACCAGCGCTTCGGTATTCGAGATGCTCATGTCGGGTTGTGCGCCAGTTCGAGGAAATTGCGCAGCAGCCGGTGGCCGTGCTCGGTCTCGATCGATTCGGGGTGGAACTGCACGCCTTCGATCGCGAACTCGCGGTGGCGCAGGCCCATGATCTCGCCGTCGTCGGTCTGCGCGGAGACTTCCAGGCAGTCGGGCAGGGTGTCGCGCGCCACCGCCAGCGAGTGGTAGCGCACCACGGTGTAGGGGCTGGGGATGCCGCTGAACACGCCACGGCCGTCGTGCGCCACCGCGCTGGTCTTGCCGTGCATGATGGTGCGCGCACGCACCACGTCGCCGCCGAATGCGGCGCCGATCGCCTGGTGGCCCAGGCACACGCCGAGGATCGGGATGCGGCCGGCGAAGCGGTGCAGCAGCGGCACGCTGATGCCGGCTTCGGCCGGCGAGCACGGCCCCGGCGAGATCACGATGCGCGCCGGCGCGAGGCGCTCGATCGCGTCGAGCGTGACTGCGTCGTTGCGCAGCGTGACGACTTCCTCGCCGAGCTCGCCGAAGTATTGAACGAGGTTGAACGTGAAACTGTCGTAGTTGTCGATCATCAGCAGCATGATCCTGATTCTCCTGGTGGATCCGGGGTTCGGCATCGCACCTTGCGGTGCATCGCTGGGTGCGGCGGGCGCCGCGCGAGTCGGGGAAGGGCGGCGGGGGAAGGTCGGCGCGCAGGCTCAGCGCCAGCGCCAACCCGGACGACGCACGGACTCGGATCGCGCGGTATCGACGCGCACGGATGCGGGATCGTGGAGGGCTGCCATGCGCGCCATTATCGCCCGAGCGCCCGGCGCTGGCCAGAGCGCCGGGCGTCAATGCATCAGCCGGGCGATGGTCCAGGTCAGCGCCACCAGCACGCTCGACCAGCCGATCAGCATGCCGACCAGGCGTTGCGTCTGCTGATGCAACTGCTCCTGCAGATCGCCGCGGCTGACAAAGTGTCTCTCGAGCACGTCGGAGCGCAACAGCGCGGCGGTGCGCAATTCCGCCACGGCCTCGACCAGCGACGACAAGGTCGTACCGACTTTGCCGATCTCGCCGGTGAGTTTCGCGTCGAGTTTGTCGATCTCGCCGGTGAGCTTGCCGATCTCGCCGGTGAGTTTCGCGTCGAGTTTGTCGATCTCGCCGGTGAGCTTGTCGATCTCGCCGGTGAGCTTCGCGTCGAGTTTGCCGATCTCGCCGGTGAGCTTGCCGATCTCCCCGGTGAGCTTCGCGTCGAGCTTGTCGATCTCTCCGGTGAGCTTGTCGTCTAGCCTGGCGATGTCCGCGGTGAGCTTGGCGTCGAGCTGTGCGAGCCCGTGCTCGATCTTGGCATCGAGCCGTCGAATCTCGCCGGTGAGCTTGTCGTCGAGCTTCGCAAGACCGTGCTCGATCTTGGCGTCGAGCCGTCGGATCTCGCCGGTGAACTTGTCGTCGAGCTTGGCCATGTTCCCGGTGAACTTGTCGTCGAGCTTGGCAATGTTCCCGGTGAGCCTTTCGCCGAGCTGCGCAAGCCCGTGCTCGACCTTGGCATCAAGCCGTCGAATCTCGCCCGTGAACTTATCGTCGAGCCGCAGCAAGGCGCTCTCGATGCCGGCGGTACGCGTGTCGAGACCGGTGATCCGTTCATGCAGCGCGTCGACGCTGCGCTCGAGGTGGCTGAGGCGGGCGTCAGTACGGTCGGCGCGCTGCAGCAGCCGCGCGGCCGCATCGTGGATCGACTCCGGGGAGGTGTCGACCATCGTGTTTGCGGTGTCTGCGGCTTCCATCGGCGCATTGTGGCGCGATGCCAGGCCGCGTTTCAAACAGGGTCGAATTCGCCCGGAACCTGCCCCGACGGCACGTGCCGTGCGGCTGAGCGCACGTGGCCGGTCTGGTCGTCGAAGAAGAAATCGGGCTGGAACTCGCGCAGGAACGGCCCCTTGTCGAGCCCGCCGAGAAACATCGCCTCGTCGATTTCGATGTTCCAGGCCATCAAGGTGCGGATCGCGCGCGCATGCGCGGGCGCGCTGCGCGCGGTGACCAGCGCGGTGCGCAAGCGCATCGGCACCGTGCCGCTGGCGGCCTCGCGCTGCATACGGTGCAAGGCCTCGAGCAGCGGCTTGAACGGACCCGGCGGCAGCGGCGTGTCGACGCGGTCGGTTTCATGGCGCTGGAACGCGGGCAGCCCGTCGCTCTGGTAGACGCGCTCGGCCTCGTCGGAGAACAGCACCGCATCGCCGTCGAAGGCGATGCGCAGCTCGTCGGCGTGCGCTTCGCTGGCGCGCGCCGATTCGGGGTAGACCCGTGCAGCGGGGAAGCCGGCGGCGAGCGCGGCGCGCACGTCGTCGAGGTTGGCCGACAGGAACAGGTGCGCCTGCAGCGCGTGCAGGTAGTGGTAGGGCGCACGCCCACGCGTGAACACGCCGCGTTGGATCGGCATCGCGTGATGGGCGGCGGAGTGGAACACGCGCAGCCCCGACACCGGGTCGTTGCGCGACAGCAGCACGACCTCGACGCGGTCGCGCTCCAGCTCCGAGCGGTTGAAGGCGAGCAGCTTGCGCACCAGCTGCAACGCGACGCCGGGCGGTGCCGGTTGCTCGATGCGCTCGAGCTGCAGCCGCATGTACGCGGCGTCGTCGCCTTGCTCGAACACCCGGTTCTCGGCCTCGAAGTCGAACAGCGCGCGCGACGAGATCGCGACGACGAGCCGGTCCTTCAGATCCTGCGCCATCGCGCTATTTCACCAGGTTGTTCAGCTGGATGATGGGCAGCATCACCGCGAGCACGATCAGCATCACCATCGCCCCCATGCCGAGGATCAGCAAGGGCTCGAGAATCGTCACCAGCGTGAACGCGCGCCGCTGTACTTCAGCGGCGTGCTGCGCGGCGGCGCGATCGAGCATCGCCGGCAGCGTGCCGGTCTGCTCGCCCAGGCGCACGAAGGTCACCAGCACCGGCGGGAAGCGACGATGCAGGCCGAGCGCTGCGGCCAGCCCCGAACCTTCGCGCACCAGCGCCAGCGCCTCCTCGGCGTCGGCCTTCAGCACGCTGTTGCCCAGCGTTTCGTTGGCCGCCTGCAGCGCGCGCAGGATCGGTACGCCAGCGCCGCTGAGGATGGCCAGGGTCGATGCGAAGCGCGCGGTGTTGAGCCCGCGCACCAGGCGACCGAGCTGCGGGCTGCGCAGCCAGAATGCGTCAAGCGCACGGCGCGGTCCGGGCAGCTTCAGCGCCTGACGCGCGAGCACCGCGCCCGCCGCGGCGAACAGGCCCAGCAGCCAACCCCAGGCACGCAGGAAGTCGCTGAGCGCGATCAGCGCGACCGTCAGCAGCGGCAGCTTCTGGTGCGCGCCCTGGAACACGCCGACCACCTGCGGCACCACATAGGTCAGCAGCAGCATCACGACGACGATGGCGACCAGCACGACGATGGCCGGATAGGCCATCGCCTGCACCAGCTTGCCGCGCAGCTCCTGGCTGCTCTCGAGATAGTCGGCCAGGCTGGCGAGCACGCGACCGAGATCGCCGCTGTCCTCGCCGGCGCCGACCAGCGCGCGGTAGATCGGCGAGAACTCGCGCGGGTGCCGCGCCAGCGCCGAGGCCAGGCTGTGGCCGGCCGCGACCTCGCTGCGGATCGCCGACAGCATCTGCCCGACTTCGGCGCGGTCGGCGTCGTCGGCCAGCGCCGTCAGCGCGCGCTCCAGCGGCAGTCCGGACACCAGCAGGCTGGCGATCTGCCGCGTCAGCAGCGTCAGCTCCTGCGCGCGCAGCAGGCGTCGGCGCCAGCGCTGCGGCGTCTGCGCCGCCTGCTCGGCGACGATGGGCTCGACTTCCAGCGGCACCAGGGAGCGCGCGCGCAGCATGGTGCGTGCGCCACGGCCGCTGTCGGCCTCGAGCACGCCGCGCTGCTCGACCCCGGCACTGTCCAGTGCGACGAATCGGTAGGCGGGCATCGGGTCAGCGCTCCGCGTTCATTCGCGCGTGACGCGCAGGAGTTCGGCCGGGGTCGTGTCGCCGGACTCGATCCAGCGCGCGCCGTCCTCGCGCATGCTGCGCATGCCCGCCGCGGTGGCCAGCGCGCGCAGCCCGGCCTCGCTTTCGCCGCGGTGCACCGCGGCGCGCAACGCATCGTCGGCCTCGAGCAGTTCGAACACGCCGGTGCGCCCGCTGTAGCCGGTGTCGTTGCACGCCGCGCAGCCGACCGCGACCCAGCCCTCGGGCCCCAGGCGCCGGCATTGCGGGCAAAGCCGGCGCACCAGACGCTGCGCGAGCACGCCGAGCAGCGACGAGGCCAGCAGGAAGGGTTCGACCCCCATGTCGATCAGGCGCGTCACCGCGGCCGGGGCGTCGTTGGTGTGCAGCGTGGCCAGCACCAGGTGGCCGGTCAGCGAGGCCTGGATCGCGATCTGCGCGGTCTCGAAGTCGCGGATCTCGCCGATCATCACGACATCGGGGTCCTGGCGCAGGATCGCACGCAGCGCGCGTGCGAAGGTCAGTTCGATGCGCGGGTTGACCTGGGTCTGGCCGATGCCGGCCAGGTCGTATTCGATCGGGTCCTCGACCGTCATGATGTTGCTGCCCGTGGCGTCCATGCGCGCCAGCGCCGAATACAGCGTCGTCGTCTTGCCGCTGCCGGTCGGTCCGGTCACCAGCAGCAGACCGTGCGGATGGCGGATCAGCGCGTCGAAGCGCTCGAGCATGGCCGCCGACATGCCCACCACGCGCAGGTCCAGCCGCGCCGCGGACTTGTCGAGCAGGCGCATCACCGCGCGCTCGCCGTGCGCGCACGGCAGCGTCGACACGCGCACGTCGAGCGCACGCCCGCCGATGCGCAGCGAGATGCGGCCGTCCTGCGGCAGGCGCTTCTCGGCGATGTCGAGCTGCGCCAGGATCTTGATGCGCGAGATCAGCGCGGCGTGCAGTGCCTTGTTCGGCCGCACCACTTCGCGCAGCGCGCCGTCGACGCGGAAGCGCACCTCGGAGCGGGTCTCGAACGGCTCGATGTGGATGTCGCTGGCGCCGTCGCGCGCGGCCTGCGTGAACAGCGCGTTGAGCATGCGGATGATCGGCGCGTCGTCGGCGGCCTCCAACAGATCCTCGACCGCCGGCAGGTCCTGCATCAGCCGCGACAGGTCGACGTCGCCCTCGACTTCGCTGACCACCGCGGCGGCGCTGCCGTCGCGCTCGGCATAGGCTTCGCCGATGCGTTCGAGCAGGGCGTCGGCGTTCAGCGGGCGCAGCGTGCAGCCGGGGTGGTGGCGCTGCACTTCGGCCAGGCCACCGGCGCGCGTGGCCTCGCTGCACCACAGCAGCAGCTGGTCACCATCGTGCTCGAGCAGCAGGCCCTGGTCGCGGCAGAACGCGTAGGGCAGGGGGTGGCGGGCGGACATCGTGACGATTCGGTCGGGAACGGATCAGGGTGCCGGCGGCGCGCCGGGGCCATCGAGCGCCGGCAGCAGCGGAGCCGGCAGGTCGGGCATGCCGATCTGGTGCTCGAGCTGCGATTCGTGCTGCAATTGGAGCATGCGCTGGTGCTCGGTATTGCTGAGCTCGGTGCCGCGCTCCGCGCTGCGCACGATGACCGGGCGCAGGAACACCATCAGGTCGGTTTTCTGGCTATTGCGCGACTTGGAGCGGAACAGCGCGCCCAGGCCGGGAATGTCGCCCAGCCCCGGAATTTTCGAGCCGTTGTTGGTGACCTTGTCCTGCATCAAGCCGCCCAGCACGATGGTCTGTCCGTCGTCGACCAGCACCGAGGTCTGGATCGAGCGCTTGCTGGTGATGATGCCACCGGCGGTCGTCGAGCTGTCGATGCTCGACGCCTCCTGGTACACGTCGAGGCGGATGCTGTTGCCCGCGGTGATCTGCGGGCGCACTTTCAGGGTCAGGCCGACGTCCTGGCGATCGTAGGTCTGGAACGGATTGACCGTCGTCGAATTGCCGGTCTGTGCGTACTGGCCGGTGATGAAGGGCACGTTCTGGCCGACGACGATTTTCGCTTCCTCGTTGTCCAGCGTCATCAAGGTCGGCTCGGACAGGATGTTGGCGCCGTCCTGGGTCTGCAGGAAGTTGGCCAGCGCGGTCAGCCCGAGGGCGCCGCCGACGTTGTGCAGCAGGGCGACGTTCAGCCCGTTGGGAATCGACAGCGTGCCGTTGGCCAGCGCGGTGGTCAGATTCGAGGTGCCGCTGGCGATGCCGGCCTGCAGGTTGACGATGCTGCTGCTGGAGCCGAAGTTGCTGCCGCCGTAGATCGCATTGTTGCCGCCGGCGCTGCCCGCGATCGCCTGCCACTGGATGCCGATCTGCGCCGCCTTGCTCGCGTCGACCTCGGCGATCAGCGCCTCCACATAGACCTGCGCGCGGCGCACGTCGAGCTTCTCGATGACCTTGCGCAGCTGCGCGTAGACCGGGGCGGGCGCGTTGACGATCAGCGCGTTCATCGCGACGTCGGCGTAGACCGATGCGCCGCCAGGCAACTGCACCGTCTCGCTGTCGGCCTTCTGCGCGAACTCGGGCGCCTGGCCGAGGCCACCGCTACCGCTTGACGAAGTCCCGCTGTTGTTCGGCGTGGTCTGGGTCGAGAGCGACGACGCGTTGCGCGACGAGGCGGACCCGGAACCGTTGGGGCTGGTTTCGCCGCCGGCACCGGAATTGCCGAGCACGCCGCGCAGCGCCCGCGCCAGATTGGCCGCGGTGGCGTTGCGCAGATAGACGACGTGGATGTTCGAGCTGTCGTCCGGGTGGTCGAGCTTGGCGACCATGCTCTCGATCTGCATCAGCTGCGCGCCGTTGGCGGCACGCACGATCAGCGCGTTGCTTCCGGTGGCCGGCAGGATCACCGCGCGCAGCCCGCTGCCGCCCAGCATCGACGTGGGCCCCGGGCGCGTGCCCTGCGTGTTGCCCGATTGCATCGTGATCAGCTTCTGCAAGGTCGGCGCCAGATCCGAGGCGCTGGCGTAGTGCAGTGGAATGACGTCGACGTCGCTGGCGCTGGGCAGGTCCAGCCCGGCGATGATGCGCGCCAGTCGCTTGAGGTTGTCGGCGTAGTCGGTGATGACCAGGGCGTTGCTTCCCGGGTCGATGTTGATCGTGTTGTTCGGAGAAATCAGCGGACGCAGCACGGGCAGCAAATTGCTCGCCGGCTGATTGCGCAATTGGAAGATCTGCGTCACGACCTGGTCGCCCTGTCCGGGGATCTGGGTCAGCGCGTCGCCGACGCCGACCGGGGTGGTCTGAAGCCGTGCGTCGGCCTCGGGGACGACGCGGAACACACCGTCGGTCTCGACCACCGCGTAGCCGGCCAGGCGCAACTGCGTCAGCAGCGCCTGGTAGACCTCGCGCGGGCTGACCGGCTTTTCGAACTGCAGCGTGATGCGCCCCTTGACGCGCGGATCGACGATGAAATTGCGCGCGGTCGCTGCGGCCACGGCCTGCACCGCGCTGGCGATGTCGGCATCGACCAGATTGATCGTCATGTCGTGCTTGGCGCGCTGCGCGGGGGATGGTCGCGGCACATGGGGCGCGGCCCAGGCAAGCGGCGCGAAGCCGAACAGTGAGCTGACCATCAGCAGCACGCAGGCGCGGTGCACGGGGGCAGGGGCGGCGCGTAGCACGGGCATGCCGGTTCTCCTCGGGGCGGGGGGGCGCGCGGACTTCGCGCGACGGGATACGGGGGGAATGGAGCTTGGGGTCATCGGCGCTGATTCACAGGGTGATGCGCACGTGGTCGCCAGCGGGCTGGCCGAGCAGGCCGAGCAGACTCGCGAGTTCGGCGGCGTGCTGCGGAGCGGTGCTGCCGCGGCCGTTGAAATGCCACTGCTGGCCGTTCCATACGCCGTCGCCGCTCAGTTGCAGCGGGCCGCCGATTGTGCTCAGAGCCACGGTCGCGCTGGCGCCGGTGCCGTGCAGTTGCAGGCGGTAGCTTCCCAGGGGCGCGATCGGGCTCAGGCGCGACGCCACATCGAGTATGTCGAGGTCAATGTTCCCGCGCAGCGTCGCGCGGCCCTCGGTGCTGCCGAGTTCGACATCCTTCGCGCTCAGTTCCAGTCGTGCCTGCAGCGCCAGGGTGTTCCACGGCGTGCCCAGCCCCTGCAGCAACGCGGCTGGCAGTTGGGCGCGCCAGGGGCCGAGCTGTCGCAGTTGCCATGCCGACGGCCGCAGCGCGATGAGGCATTGCAAGGGTGTTGGGCTGAGCGCCGTATCGCGCAGCTGCAATTGCACGTGACCGCGCCACAGCTGGCCCAGGCCGACGTGCCATGACAGACGGCCCGGGGCCAGCGCCGCATCCTCGCTGTGCGCGCCGCCGCGCAACACCAACAGCGCCGAGCCGTTGCGCCAGCTGCCGCGGGCTTCGGCCAGTTGCACGCGCTGCGCGCTGGCAGCGTCCACTGCTGCCGCGACCCAGCTTGCCGGCGCGGCAGCGAGCAGCGCGCTCAGCACGCCGCAGGCGGCGGCCAACCACAGCGCAGCACGATGCGAGCGGCTCATCGCGGGGTCGCGCGAGTCAACTGCACGCTGCCGTCGAAGCCGTCGGCGCCGCGTCGCAATTTCACCGAGGTCAGCGCGGCACCCCAGTCGCTGCGCGCGATGTGCGCCAGCTCCAGCAGCGTGCGCGCCCGCATCGCGTGCACTTCCAGCGAAGCGCCGTCGGGCAGCACGCCGACGCTTGCCTTGGCCTCGGCTGCATGCTGTTGCATCCAGTCGGCCACCGTCGTGCGCAAGTCGATGTCGGGGGTCGGCACGGCCGGCGCGGACTTCAGGCGCGCGAGCTCGTCGGCCTGTCGGTGCACCTCGCGCAGCTGCTGCTGCAGCACTTCGATCTGGCCCGGCGCCTGGCGCAGGGTGCGCAAGGCCGGGCGCAACAGCACGATCCACAACAGGGCCAGCGCGAGCACGGTGACGGCGAGCGCGATCGCGCGCCGCTCGCGCGGCGCCAACGCACGCCAGCGCTGCAGCAGTGCGGCGAAAATGGCGTTCATGGCTCGACCCCCAGGCGCAGCGTCGCGCCCTCGCTGACGCAGTGCAGCCCCAAGGCCGGGCAGCGCAGCGCCGCAGACTGTGCTGCCGCGGCACCCACCTCGAGCTGCAGCGCTCCGGGGTGGTAAACAATGGCACGGATGTCGCGCGTCGGGGGCAGCACCTGCGCGGCGGCGCCGAGCAGAGTTTCCAGGCTGCCGCTGCCGGGCGCGCCGGCGCGTGCGCGGGCGTTGTCGAGCGCCCGATGCATCTGCAGTGCGGCGTCGAGAATCGCGGGCTCGCCCGGCAAGGCATGGCTGGCCGCGCTGCGCAATTCGGTTTCGAGACGGTGGCGGCGCGCGTGCAGTTGCAGCGCCAGCGCTTCGAGGCCGACCAGCTGCACCATCAGCAATGCCACGACCAGCACGCCGACGCGGCGCCACGCGGGCGTCGCCAAGGCCTCGCGCAGCACGAGCATGGCGCGTTGCGCGGCAGCCTGCGGCGCGAGTTCGAACTGGCGCAGGTTCCAGGCGCTGGTCGCGGCGCGCGCCAGCAGCGCGCTGTCGTCGCCGTCGTCGATCGCCATCGTCCACCAGCGCGCCGCGAGCGCGCGCAGCGCCGGGGCGCAACGCAGGCGTGTGGCCGCAAGCGGCGGGGCATCGCCGGCGACGTCGGCGTGCAGCCAGCCGGCCTCGCCGTCCGCGCTGCGCCACAGCAGTCGTACGCGCCGCGCGTCGAGCGCCTGCAGCCACGCTTCGCCCGGTTCGATCAACGCGCATTCGGGCACCACCGCATCGGCCTCGCGCGCTGCCGCGGCGAGCCTGTGCAGGGCGTCGCGCAGGGTCTCCAGATCGCAGGCACAGGCCAATTTCAGCGTGCCGTCGGCGTCGCGCGGTCCGGCCGCCAGGTGTTGGCCAGCCGGATCGTCGAGCAATCGCTCCTCGAGCGCGCCGGTCAGCGCACTGTGCAAGCGCGCCGGCGCCACCGCGGGGAGTTGCAGAGCGAACAAGGCATGGTGCTCGGCCGGCCATACCGCGACCAGGCGCGTAGCGCGCGGCAGCAGCGCGGGCTGCATGCGAGCGTGTTCGATCGGAACTCCGTCGGTGCCGACGCGCACGAAGTCGACATCGTCGGCGCTGGCGGTCGGGTTCAGACGGATGACAGCAGTATCCATGCGTGACGGAATGGCTCTGGGCGGCAGGGGGTACGGTCTCAGCTCGGCGGGCGCGCGGTCCATGGCGGCACGCGCTCGACACGCAAAAGCTGCACATTTTGGCCCACGCGTTGTAACAAGGCACGCTCAGCATATTCGAAGTGCCCGATTCGAATGCGCGCAATTGCCTCGAAGAACGAGCTATTCACGGAAATATCCGGATTGCTCGTGGGCCCCGTCAAGTTGAGCCCCTTTGTCACCGCGCTCACCGTATCAAAATACTTCTGCTTGCGTGCCTGCACCAGCTGGGCCGCGGCGTCGGGTGCGATGTCGAGCACGGCCGCCAGAACCGGCGCCGGCGCGGTGTTGGCATTGACCGGGGTCGCCGTGGGCAGCAGCGTCACGTAGGGCGCCAGCGTCGGCAAGGCCTGCGCGACCTGGGGCGACAGTCGCGCCAGGTCGCCCAGCGTGCGCAGCGGCAGGGGCGCGTCGGGGTTGTTGCCCAAGGCCCCGGCATTGGCTGCGGCGATACCCTGCACGATGGTGTCGCCGACCGTCGGTGCGAGTCCGAGCATGGCGTCCAGTCGCTGCAGGGTCTGCACCGCGGCGTCGACCGGTGTGCCGGTGGGCGCCAGATTGAACAGATTGAAGCGGCTCTGGGCATCGACGATGCGTCCTTCGAGCCAGGTGTCCGCCAGGGCGCCGGAGCCGCCGTTGCGCGCGGCGAGGAAGGTGCCCAGGCTCGCCTCGGCCAGCGGCACCGACCAGGGCTGGCCGAGATAGGTGACTTGCGAGGTGGCCTGGGCTTCGCGCAGGATCAGCCGGCTCCAGTCGAGCGCACCGCGCAGCAGCCAGCGCGCCTGCGCCGTCTCGCGCGACGCCTGTTCACGCGAGATCATGCTCCACTGCTGCCACAGCATGCCCGACACCATCACCGCGGCCAGCGCGGCAACCAGCAGCGCGGTGATCAAGGCCGCGCCGCGCTGGTGGAATTGAGCGCCCCCAGGCGCTGCGCGCCTCCCCCCGAGGGGGCCAGCGCAGCTTCGGATCGGCCGTGCGCTGCGCTGGTGGGAATGAGCGCCCCCAGGCGCTGCGCGCCATCCACCTCGCCGCTTGCAGGCGGCTCCGATTCGCTCGGCGCGCGGACACGCGCAGGCGTGTCCGCTGGTCCGTGCGAATCCCCCGAGGGGGCCGGCGCAGCTTCGGATCGGCCGTGCGCTGCGCCGGTGGGCCCGGGATCTTCCCGTCGGCGCCGCGGGTGGGTAGCGACGCGTCATTGCCGGTTCTCCAGCAGGAACGCGCGCGTGATGGTGCCGCGCAGCGTTGCGCCGGCAAGCTGCAAGGTCACGCGCAGGCCTGCCGGGGTGCGCAGCGAGGCCTGTTGCGACGGAGACGACGCGGCGGTATCGGCCGCGCTGTAGGGATTGACCCAGGCCCCGCTTTGTTGCAACAGGCCACTGCCGGCGTTACGGAACACGAGGAAGCGCACACCGCTGACACCGTCGAGCATCGTCAGGCCGTCACCTGCGGGCTGGCGCATGGCCGCAAGCAGCGGTCCGCGCTGGGCTTGCGGCGTCGACGTCCAGCGCCGCCAGACGCCGCCGCGCAGCCCCCAGCGCACGACCTGAAGCAGTCCGGCGTCGCGTGGCGGCGGCCCGTCCAGTGGCGTGGCCGAGCCAGGCGCCCGCCGCACGATCAGCAAGTCCCCCTTGGCCGAGACGCTGATGGCAGGCAGGTCGCGACCGGCGTCGCGTGCGGCGTCGATGTCGGCGCGCAACTGCTGCATGCACAGCCCGAGCTGCGCCGCGGCGGTGCTGCTCGCACGCACCGCGTCGCGGCCGCGCGCGACACCGTCGAGGCCGCGCCAGCTCAGCGCCGCCATCACCGCGAGCACCATTGCCGCGACGAGCAATTCGAGTAAGGTGAATCCCTTGCTGCGCCGCATCATAGATTGCCGATGATCGTCGTGATCGACCACGCCGCGTGCCCGTCCGGATCGAGCACGGAAACGTTGACGCGACGGAAATTCGGGTTCGGTGTCGGTGACACCGCCGTCTGGATCACGAAATCCTGGTCGGCCTCGGTGCAGCTCGAGGTGCTCGTGCCGACGCCGAGGAACTGACGGCGCAAGCGCATCTCGACCAAGTAGTTCTGGCCACATTGATCGGCCAGCACCGAGCGCTGGAAGCGCAGCGCGTTGTCCTGCACGCTGCCGCTGGCGCGCAACGCGGCGATCAACGCGATCGCGACGACGGCGAGCGCGACCAGCACTTCGAGCAGCGTGAATCCGTGGCGACGGGCGGCGGGCATCGGGGGGCTCAGCGCTCGCTGCTCAACGCGAACGGTGCGATCCCGTCGCTGGCAATGGTGATCTGATGATCGGCGTCGCGCAGGGTCACGCGGATCGGTGGCGACACCGGTTCGGTGCCGAACACGAGCCAACCCGGGGGGACGTCGCCCGCGCTGCTGCCACCCTCGACGCTGATGCGCACGCCGTCGGCGGTGACCGCCGCGTCGCGGCGCGGCAGCGGGACGTAGTCGTGCGCCGGCGAAGTCTCGCCCCAGGCCCAGCCGCGCGCGGTCAGCGGCTCCACGCGCAGTGCCGTCCAGCCACGCGGCGACGGGCGCAGGAAATCGTAGCCGGCCACGCCCGGAGCCCAGGCCAGCGGCACCGAACCATCGGCGGCCATGGTTCGTGCGGCGTCGAACAGGGCGGCCAGGCGCTGCGCTTCGCGTCGCATCGCGTCGTCACGCCCGTGCGGCAGCGCCAGCGCCGCGATTCCGGTCAGCAGCGCCATCACGAACAGTGTGACCAGCAACTCGATCAGGGTGAAGGCGCGCTGCCGGCGCAGCGCCGCCGCCGGTCGACGCCAAGCGGCCGGCACCGACCGATTACTGCCAACTGCCGATGTCCGCATTTGCGCCTTCGCCCCCCGGTTGGCCGTCGGCGCCGTAGCTGAACACGTCAACCGGGCCCTTGACCCCCGGATTCAGGTACTGGTAGGCGCGTCCCCAGGGGTCGTTCGGCAGCTTGTCGAGATAGGGCTTCCAATTGCCCGGCACCGGAGCGGTGGTCGGCTTCACCATCAGCGCCTGCAGACCTTGCTCCTGCGTCGGATAGACGCCGTTGTCGAGCTTGTAGAGCTTCAGCGCTTGCATGATGGTCGAGATGTCGGTCTTCGCGGCGGTCTGTCTGGCCTCGTCGGTGCGGCCGATGATGTTGGGCACGATCAGCGCGGCGAGCACGCCCATGATGACCAGCACGACCATCAGTTCGATCAGTGTGAAACCGCCGGCGGTGCGGCGTGAATATACAGGCGGGAGGATTTCGGCGCGGCTCATCTGCAGGCTTCCCTTGGGTAGCGGCGCGGGTCAAAACGCCCGCACTTTCGGTTCATAATACGTTTCATGGCCAAGTCAAAACGTTCACCGCCCGCGATCCGCGCGACAGCGCGCAGCTCGTCCCGAATCGCGCTCGGGGCCGCGATTTTGCTTGCTTTCAGCGTGGGCGCCAGCGCCACCGGCTGGGGCTTGCGCTTGTTTGCGCGGCCGCAGCCGGTGCCCGCCGGCGCACTGCCCACCGGGCGTCTCGGCGTCGATGCGCTGGCCGCTGCGGCGCCCTTGCTGTTCGGCGAGCGTGAGGCGCAGCTCAAGACCGTCACGAATCGACCGTCGCGTTTCGAATTGCTCGGTGTGATCGGTGGTGGCAGTATCGGTGCGGCATTGATCGGCATCGACGGCAAGTCTCCGCGTGCTGTCGCCGTCGGGGCCGACGCCGCACCCGGCGTCACGCTGGTGTCGACCGGTTGGCGCGAGGCCTGGTTGCGCGACGGCGGCGCGCGCATCGAGTTGAAGATGCGTGCGGCCGCGGCCGCGGCCGCGGGCGCGACGCCGGCGGAGCCGCCGCACACCGCAGCGCCGGCGGGAATGGCGCAGGCTGCGGCTGAGCAGCAGCGTCCGGCCGATGCCTTCGTGGTGCCTTCCGACAACGGCGAACCGGATGAAGCGCCGCGGCCGCGCAGGTTCCCGCCGCCCAAGCTGCCCGGCGCCTGATCGACGCCGGGGCGCGGGGTCAGAGGAACAGGCCGACCACCGGGTTGTCGGTCTCCTCGACGTGGGCGTAGCCCAGCGCGCCGAGGAATTCGGCGAAGCGGCGCCGGTCGGCCGGCGGCACCTGGATGCCGACCAACACGCGGCCGGCGTCGCCGCCCTGGTTGCGGTAATGGAACAGGCTGATGTTCCAGTCCGGCTTGAGCTGCTCGAGGAAGCGCATCAGCGCGCCCGGGCGTTCCGGAAAATCGAAGCGCAGCAGGCGCTCGTGCAGCGCGCGCGAACCGCCCTGCGGGGCGCGCCCGCCGACCAGATGGCGCACATGCTGCTTGGCCAGCTCGTCGTCGGTCAGGTCCAGCGCCGAGAACCCGGCGCGCTCCAGCGCCTGCGCGATGCGGCGCGCGTCGTCGCGGCCGCTCACGCCGACACCGACGAACACATGGGCCTGCTCGGTATCGCCCAGCCGGTAGTTGAACTCGGTCACCGCGCGCGTGCCCAGCAGCGCGCACAGCTTGCGGAAGCTGCCCGGGCGTTCGGGAATGCCGACCGCGAACAGCGCCTCGCGCGCTTCGCCGACTTCGGCACGCTCGGCCACGAAACGCAGGCGGTCGAAGTTCATGTTGGCGCCGCAAGTGATCGCCACCAGCGTCTCGCCCTTGAGCTTGTGCGTGGCGACATAGGCCTTGGCCGCGGCCACCGCCATCGCCCCGGACGGCTCGAGCACGCTGCGCGTGTCCTCGAACATGTCCTTCAGCGCCGCGCACACCTCGTCGGTGTTGACGACGACGAAGTCGTCGACCAGTTCGCGCGTCAGCCGGAAGGTCTCCTCGCCGACCTTCTTCACCGCGGTGCCGTCGGCGAACAGGCCGACGTCGGCCAGCTCGACGCGGCGCCCGGCGCGCACGCTGCGCAGCATCGCGTCCGAATCGGTGGTCTGCACGCCGATGACCTTGATCTCCGGACGCACGGCCTTGATGTACGAGGCCACGCCGGAGATCAGGCCGCCGCCGCCGACCGCGCAGAACACGGCGTGGATCGGGCCTTGGTGCTGGCGCAGGATTTCCATCGCGATCGTGCCCTGGCCGGCGATCACGTCGGGGTCGTCGAAGGGATGCACGAAGCTCAGGCCTTGCGCGGCCTGCAACTGCAGCGCGTGCGCGTAGGCGTCGCTGTAGCTCTCGCCCTGCAGCACGATGTCCACGGCGCTGCCGCCGAACGCGCGCACCGCGTCGATCTTGACCTTCGGCGTGGTCGAGGGCATCACGATCACCGCCTTGCAGCCGAGGCGGTGCGCCGACAGCGCGACGCCTTGCGCATGGTTGCCCGCCGAGGCGCAGATCACGCCGCGGCGGCGCTCCTCGTCGTCGAGCCGCGACATCTTGTTGTAGGCGCCGCGCAACTTGAAGCTGAATACCGGCTGCTGGTCCTCGCGCTTGAGCAGCACCTTGTTGTGCAGCCGGCGGCTGAGGTTGCGCGCGTGGTCGAGCGCGGATTCGTGGGCGACGTCGTAGACGCGCGCGTTGAGGATGCGCTGGAGGTAGTCGGTCGGCTTCTTCGGCATGGTCGTCGGCAGGGCGGGCGAGCGACCATTCTAGAGGCGAGGGCAGCGCCTGCCGCGCTGCAGCAGCGTCGGCACCGCATGCGCGCGCCAGGCAAAAAAAACCCAGGCTTGATGCCTGGGCTTGAATCCACCTATCAGGAGGGTGGAGGAGACAAGAGGTGCCGAAAAAATTACGGCATGTAGAAATGGTAGCGCAAGCGCTGCTGCACTGCAAAACCCTTCGCAACATCGGTGTATTTTCATGCATGCGCAACAACGCATAAACAACATTCGACGGTGGCGGCGCGGCGCCGGGGCGGCCCGGGCGGGGGGTAACCCGGATAATCCAGGGGGAGCGCGGCGCGTTCCGGTGCCGCGCAGGACGACAGGAATACAACCATGGAATGCACGGTGCAATGGCTGGGCGGCGACGGCATGAGTTTCATCGCGTCGACCGGAAGCGGACATCTGCTCGCGATGGACGGCGCGCCGGCGGCGCGCCCCGGCGAGCCCGGCGGACACAATCTGGCGCCGCGCCCGATGGAAACGGTGCTGGCCGGCGCCGGCGGTTGCAGTGCCTACGACGTGGTCTACATCCTCAAGAAGGGGCGCCACGACGTGCGCGGCTGCAGCGTGAAGTTGCAGGCCGAGCGCGCCACCGAAGACCCGAAGGTGTTCACGAAAATCCACCTGCACTACGTCGTCAGCGGCCGCGGCTTGAAAACCGAGGCGGTGGCGCGTGCGGTCGAGTTGTCCCACGAGAAGTACTGCTCGGCCAGCGCGATGCTGGCCAGGACCGCGACCCTGAGCAGCAGCTTCGAGGTGCTCGAGGCCTGAATCGCGCGCACCGCGCGGGATTGAGTAGGGTGGGGGATTACCCCCCCAGCCCTCTCACACCACCGGACGTGCGGTTCCGCATCCGGCGGTTCAAGCAGAACACTGGAGCCTCTGGTGGATGTCCACCAGAGAGACCAGCCCCATGCTGGCAAAGTACTTCGGCGGCAGCGCGTGGCGCATGTGCAGTGCCCCGGCGTTCCACCACGGTCCGCGCCCGTTGACGCTCGATTTCCACGCCCGGTGGGCGTCGAGGCCGAGCGCGCGCAGACGCGATTCGCGGGTTCGTGGTCGCTTCCACTGCCTCCAGGCGATGACGCGAAGCCGACGACGGATCCACGCGTCCAGTTCCTCAAGGGGCGTCCGACTCTGCGTATGCTGGAAGTAATTCATCCAACCGCGCAAGAGCGGCCGCAGCGCCTCGATGGTCCGCTCCAGCGAGCGCCCACGCCCCTGCAGGCACAGGTCGGTGACCCGTTGCCGTAGGCGCTTGAGGCTCTCTGGGGCGATGCGCAGCCGGGCTTCCTTGTGCGCGGTCACGCTGTAGCCCAGGAACTTGCGTTGCCAGGGCCGCGCCACCGCACTCTTGGCCGCGTTCACGCTCAGTTTCAGGCGCTCCGCAAGGAACGCCGTGATCCCGGCCATGATCCGTTGCCCGGCGCGTTCGCTGGACACGTAGATATTGCAGTCGTCGGCGTAGCGGCAGAACGCCAGTCCGCGCCGCTCCAGTTCGCGGTCCAGATCGGTCAGCAGGATGTTCGACAGCAGCGGCGACAGCGGCCCGCCTTGCGGCGTGCCCTGCGTCCTGG
>JAKAHP010000203.1 GCA_021825505.1 Pseudomonadota bacterium | reverse complement strand
GTTCGTCATGCAGCGCGCGCGCTCAGGCCGCGAGCAGCTGGCGCAGCACGAACGGCAGGATGCCGCCGTGGTGGTAGTAGTCGACCTCGATCGGCGTGTCGATGCGCAGACGCACGGTGACGCGCTGCTCCGGCTTGCCGTCGCGGCGCACCACCAGCACCGCGTCCTGCTGCGGCTTGATGTCGTCGCCGAGCAGCACGTCGAAGCTCTCGGTGCCGTCGATGCCCAGCGACTGCCAGGAATCGTCGCCGAGGAACTGCAGCGGCAGCACGCCCATGCCGATCAGGTTCGAGCGGTGGATGCGCTCGAAGCTGCGCGCCACGACGGCCTTGACGCCGAGCAGCTGGGTGCCCTTGGCGGCCCAGTCGCGGCTCGAGCCGGTGCCGTATTCCTCGCCGGCGAGGATCACGGTCGGGGTGCCGGCGTCGATGTACTTCATCGCCGCGTCGTAGATGTACATCTTGTCGCCGGAGGGCTGGAACAGCGTGACGCCGCCTTCCTCGCGCGAGCCGTCGGCCTTCGCCGGGATCATCAGGTTCTTGATGCGCACGTTGGCGAAAGTGCCGCGCATCATCACCTCATGGTTGCCGCGGCGCGAGCCGTAGCTGTTGAAGTCGGCCTTGGCCACGCCGTTGGCCAGCAGCCACTGGCCGGCGGGCGAGCTTTCCTTGATCGAACCGGCCGGCGAGATGTGGTCGGTGGTGATCGAGTCGCCGAACAGCGCCAGCGCGCGTGCGCCCTGCACGCTGTTGGCGGCGGCCGCCGGGGTCATCTCGAAGCCGGCGAAGAACGGCGGCTCGGCGATGTAGGTGCTGGCCGGCCAGTCGTAGACCTGACCCGACGACTTCGGGATCTGGTTCCACAGCTTGCCCGGCTTGTCGACGACCTGCGCGTAGTTGGCCTTGTACGCCTTCGGATCGAGCGCGACCTTGAGCAGCTTGTCGACTTCCTCGGTGCTCGGCCAGATGTCGCCGAGGTAGATCGCGCGTCCGCCCTTGCCGGTGCCTACCGGCTCGGTCATCAGGTCGCGCGTGACGTTGCCCGCGATCGCGTAGGCGACCACCAGCGGCGGCGACGCCAGGAAGTTGGCCTTCAGGTTCGGGTGGATGCGGGCCTCGAAGTTGCGGTTGCCCGACAGCACCGCGGCACACACCAGGTTGTTGTCGACGATGGCCGCGTCGATGTCGTCGGCCAGGCCGCCGGCGTTGCCGATGCAGGTCGTGCAGCCGTAGCCGGCGGTGTAGAAGCCCAGCTTCTCCAGGTAGGGCAGCAGGCCGGTGCGCTCGAGGTATTCGGTGACGACGCGCGATCCCGGGGCGAGCGAGGTCTTGACGTGCTTCTTGACCTTCAGCCCGGCCTCGACGGCCTTCTTCGCCAGCAGGCCGGCGGCCAGCAGCACGCTGGGGTTGGAGGTGTTGGTGCATGAGGTGATCGCGGCGATCAGCACGTCGCCGTCGCTCAGCTCGATGCCGGTGCTGGTCTTCACAGACTGGCTCAGGCGCTCGGTCGGCTGGTTGAAGCCGCCCTGGTCCATCGGCGCGGCGAACAGCTCGCTGAAGCGCGACTTGACGCTGCCCAGCTCGATGCGGTCCTGCGGGCGCTTCGGTCCGGCCAGCGACGGCGCCACGCTACCCAGGTCGAGGCTGAGCACGGTCGAGTAGTCGACTTCGCCGGCCTTGGGCACGCCGTACATCTTCTGCGCCTTGAAGTAGGCCTCGAGCGCCTCGAGCTCGGCCTTGGTGCGGCCGGTGCCCTTGAAATAGGCGATGGTCTTGTCGTCGACCGGGAAGAAGCCCATCGTCGCGCCGTATTCGGGCGCCATGTTGGCGATGGTCGCGCGGTCGGTGACGCTCAGGTTGGCGGTGCCTTCGCCGAAGAACTCGACGAACTTGCCGACCACCTTGGCGCGGCGCAGCATCTCGGTGACGGTGAGCACCAGGTCGGTGGCGGTGACGCCGCCGCGCAGCTTGCCCTTGAGTTCGACGCCGACGACGTCGGGGGTCAGGAAGTACACCGGCTGGCCGAGCATGCCGGCTTCAGCCTCGATGCCGCCGACGCCCCAGCCGACCACGCCGACGCCGTTGATCATCGTCGTGTGGCTGTCGGTGCCGACCAGCGTGTCGGGGTAGTAGACGTCGCCGGCGCCCTTGTGCACGCCGCGCGCCAGGTACTCGAGGTTGATCTGGTGCACGATGCCGAAGCCGGGAGGAACGACGCCGAAGGTGTCGAACGCCTGCATGCCCCACTTCATGAACTGATAGCGCTCACGGTTGCGCTGGAACTCCAGCTGCATGTTCAGGTCGAGCGCCTTCTTGGTACCGTAGTTGTCGATCATCACCGAGTGGTCGACGACCAGGTCGACCGGCACCAGCGGCTCGATCGCCTTCGGGCTCTTGCCCATGCGATCGGCCACCGAGCGCATCGCGGCGACGTCGGCCAGCAGCGGCACGCCGGTGAAGTCCTGCAGCACGACGCGCGCGAGCACGAACGGGATCTCATCGACGCGCTTGGCGGTGGGCTTCCAGCCGGCGAGCTGGCGCACGTGTTCGGCGGCGACGCGTTTGCCGTCGCAGTTGCGCAGCACCGACTCGAGCACGACGCGGATCGACACCGGCAGGCGCGACACGTCGATGCCGAGCTCCTTGCCCAGCTGCGGGATCGAGTAGAACTTGCCCGTCTTGCCGCTCGCGGTCTTGAACGACTTGAGCGTGCCGGCGTAGGCGTGCTTGGGGGCTGCTGCGGTCTTGGGGGTCTTGGTCGCCATGGCGGACTCCGGTTTTAGGAATGAGTGTGAACGGGCGTCGGTTGTGGGGAGGACTTCAGCGGCTGGCGACCACCGGATTGCAGTCGTCGGCCAGGCGGGTCATGTTGCGGTTGTCGAACAGCATGCTCTTGGCCGGGATCTGGATCATCACCAGCCCGACCTTGCGGTCGTCGTAGTGGTAGGCGCCGGTGGTCGTCGGGTCGCGATCGAGGCGGTAGCGGCGGCCCTTCCAGACCAGCTCGAGCGAGGTCGCGCTGACCTGTTCGAGGTCCAGCGATTGATGGTCGCTGCAGCGCATCGGGCCCGATTTCATCGGATAGGTGGGGATGACGGATTCGGCTGCGCGCGCCTGGGCGCAGGCGAGTAGTCCGGCAGCGGCGAGCACGGCGAGGCGGCGGTACATGGCACTAGGTCTCCGAAGCGTGAAAGCGGGCATTCCGCCACGGCAGATTCAGCAACGCTGCGCGCGGCACGGACGTTCCAACGTCGCAGCGGAGTTTAATTCGCGTCGGGGCGTAGGGGGCGCCATCGCGTGTCGGGACCTTGCGCCGGTCGCGGCGGGCCCTGCGGCCCGCCGCCATGGACCGATTACAGCAGGTGCTTGACGCCCTCGCGCTCGTCGAGCAGCTCGGCCAGGGTCTTGTCGATGCACTGCTGCGAGAAGGCGTCGATCGGCAGGCCGTCGATGCGCTTGTACTCGCCGCCTTCGCAGGTCACCGGGTAGCCGAACACGACGTCCTCGGGGACGCCGTAGGCGCCGTCCGACGGGATGCCCATCGTGACCCAGCGGCCGTTGGTGCCCAGCACCCAGTCGTGCATGTGATCGATCGCCGCGTTGGCCGCCGACGCCGCCGAGCTCAGGCCGCGCGCTTCGATGATCGCGGCGCCGCGCTTGCCCACGGTCGGCAGGAACACGTTGCGGTTCCAGTCGTCGTCGTTGATCATGTCCTTGACCGACTTGCCGTCGATGGTGGCGAAGCGGTAATCGGCGTACATGCTCGGCGAGTGGTTGCCCCAGACGCAGAACTGTTCGATCGACGACACCGGCTTGCCGGTCTTCGCGGCGATCTGCGACAGGCCGCGGTTGTGGTCCAGGCGCAGCATCGCGGTGAAGTTCTTCTTCGGCAGGTCGGGGGCCGACTTCATTGCGATGTAGGCGTTGGTGTTGGCCGGGTTGCCGACCACCAGCACGCGCACGTCGCGCTTGGCCACCGCATTCAGCGCCTTGCCTTGCGCGGTGAAGATCTGCGCATTGGCGGCGAGCAGGTCGCGGCGCTCCATGCCGGGGCCGCGCGGACGCGCACCGACCAGCAGCGCGCAGTCGATGTCCTTGAACGCGGTGTTGGCATCGCTGTGCGCGCTCATGCCGGCGAGCAGCGGGAACGCGCAGTCCTCGAGTTCCATCATCACGCCCTTGAGCGCCTTCTGCGCCTTCTCGTCGGGAATCTCGAGCAGTTGCAGGATCACCGGCTGGTCCTTGCCGAGCATTTCGCCCGAGGCGATGCGGAACAGCAGGGCGTAGCCGATCTGGCCGGCGGCGCCGGTGACGGCGACGCGCATGGGAGCTTTGGACATCTTGATCTCCGAGAAGAGTGTGACGTGAAGGGTTTCGAATCGATCGCCATCGCGCGCGGGCGACGCGGTCAGCCAGACATTAGAGCGTTCATGATGCGGCGCATCAACAGTGTAGGGCGATGCCGACGTGGCCGTCAATGATTCTATATCATATATAAGACATCTATTAGGACATACTGGACAAGGGGTTCTCCCTGTGCTGCAATGCAGCGCATGGCAACGTCGTCGCACCCCCAGCATCCGAGCGGCAGCCCCGCCGCGGGCGCGCCGGTGTTCAGCCCGCTGTACCAGCAGATCAAGGCGCTGATCCTGCGCAGTCTGCAATCGGGCGAGTGGAAGCCGGGTGAGCTGATTCCCAGCGAGGCCGAGCTGGCGACGCGCTACGGCGTCAGCCAGGGCACGGTGCGCAAGGCGATCGACGAGCTGTCGGCCGACAACCTGCTGATGCGGCGCCAGGGGCGTGGCACCTTCGTGACCACGCACCACGAGGAACAGGTCAAGTTCCGCTTCCTGCGCCTGGTGCCCGACGACGATTCGGGGCCGGCGCTGCGCATGGAGCGCGAATTCCTCGCCTGCCACCGCGTGCGCGCCGCTGCCGACGTGGCGCGGCTGCTCGGCGTGAAGGCCGGCGACATGGTGCTGGAAATCCGCCGCGTCCTGCGCATTGCCGGACGACCGCTGGTCTACGAAGACATCTATTTGCCGGCGACGACGTTTCGCGGGCTCACCGCCGAACGGCTCGAAGGCTACAAGGGCCCGCTGTACGCGATGTTCGAATCCGAGTTCGGCACGCGCATGGTGCGCGCCGAGGAGAAGATCCGCGCGGTGTGCGCCGGCGCCGACGAAGCTGCGTTGCTGCAGGTCGAGCCGGGGCAGGCGTTGCTTTCGGTCGAGAGACTTTCTTTCAGTTACGGAGACCAGGCGGTGGAGCTGCGCCGCGGGCTGTACGTGACGACACACCACCACTATCGCAACACCTTGAGCTGAGCCGCGGACGGCGCCGCCGTAAGGCGCGCGCGTGGTGCGCCGCATAACATAGCTGCCGCAAAAATCGCAGGAGGTCTGACCAACATGTCCACGTTAGAAACGCGCAAGCGGCCCGAGTACCGCAATATCCATATCACCGACTTGATGAGCTACCGGCTGCCGCTGGCCGGTCTGGTCTCGATCCTGCATCGCATCAGCGGCGCCGTGATGTTCCTGCTGCTGCCTTTCGTGCTGTGGATGTTCGACACCAGCCTGCGCTCGCAGCAGGGCTGGGACGCGATCGCCGGCGTGTTGTC
>JAKAHP010000202.1 GCA_021825505.1 Pseudomonadota bacterium | reverse complement strand
GGCACTGCAGAACGCGCAGAGGTAGACCTCGCCGTCGTCGAGCATGGGCGGCTGGAGGATGCTCAGCGGCTGGGCCTGCACCGGCGCAACCGGGGTCGCGATGCGCTCGCGCATCCACGCGCGGAACAGTTCATCGGTCGGCACCGTCAGTTTGGCGCCCGAGATTTCGAGGGTGGTGTTCATGGGTTCTCCGTGGTTGGTGATATGGTCACTTTCCCGTGTTTCATGTCCGCGATGGTCAGGCAGTCGTCGAGCGTCGGCGATGTAGGTGAGGTCGGTCATGGCGCATCCTGATCGAGTTGGGCGTAGCGATCCGGGTTTGCGCCCGGCTCGTCAATTGCGCCGTCATAGCCGCTGGCCCAGACATCGCAGGTGCTATGCCCAGCGACGTAGGTGAGGCGCTTCTTGCTCGTCGGCGACAGGCAGGCCGCATTCACCGGACCGCCATCGGACATTGCGAGCATCTCCGACCAGTAGCGGCAGCCCTTGCAGTCGTGCGTCTCTCCGTAGCTGCGGTGATCCATCATGCAGCCCTCCGAATCTCGCCTGCGACGCCGGCTTCCAGCCAGTGCGCGGAAACGGTTTCCGGCAACTGCGCCGGCAGGCTTTTCAGCGTGCCGAACACCAGAGCGGTGTCGAGCTCGCTGTCTTCGGCCAACTGGTCGAGCCACCCGAACAGATCGGAGCGACCCTGCAGGTCCAGCACGTCGAAGCGGTCCAGCACCAGGAGCCGAAGGCCGGAGATGTGCGCGATGGCCTCGGCCAGCATGGCGTCCGTGCGCCACTTTTCGGATTCCGACAGCAGGGCGTACGGGCGCGCTGCGCTGCCGACCGTGATCTCCATGTCCGGGCCCACGCCGACGCGCATCCACTCGGTGGCCAAGGCGCTCGCCATCAGCCGCTCATTCAGCGGTCCCAGCGCATCGCTGAGGATCTCGCCCGGGATGCCGCCGGGAGACAGCGCGTCGGCCATGGCGGTCCAGGCGCCCACGGCTTGGTGCGCCGCAGCGGCCCGGGCCGCTTTCTCCTGCGCCTGACGCGCGGCGCGGTGCGCTTCCTGCAGCTGCGTCAGAGCGGCGGCGGCTGCGACCTTGGCTGCCTTGGCGTCGGCGGCGCGCTTCGTTGCGGCTTCCACGTCGCCCGCGGCGGCCGCGGGCCCCGATTGTTCGAGCTGTGCCAGCGCTGCCGCCGCGGCGTCGGCCTCGGCCAGGTCGCGCTCGTCGTTGACCACGGCGCTGCGGTACAGCGCGACGGCCTTCTTGTACTGCTCGAGCTTTGGCGCCATCTCGGCGTCGTGCTGGGTGGTCTGGGCGATGCGGCCGTGCTGCTTCTCGTAGTCGCCGAGTGCCGACCAGGCGCCGTCGAGATTCAGGCTTTCGCCAGACGCGACGACTTCGTTCACGACGGCATTCAATTCGCGCGCCAGATCGTGCACCAGGCCGACCCGCGGCGCGGCTGCGGATTGAACGCGGGACAGCTTCGGCTCCCACTCGGCCAGATCGGCCCTGTCGCGCTCCAGCTTCTCGATGATGCGCGAACGGCGCGCGGCCTTTTCGCGCAGGCCCGCGGCGCGCTGCTGCGCCTCCTGGTGCTGCTGCTGCCGGGACTGCAGTGCACCCAGATCCTGGTTCGCGTCGGCCAGTGCGGCCTCGGCCGCCTCCAAGGCCGCGGCTTGCGCCTGCAGCGCCTCGTCGGTGATTGCCGGCGCCGGCGGTGGTGTCCATCCATCGGCCTTCTTCTCTCCGTAGGTCTCGCCGGTGATCTCGCGCCACGCGGATTTCGCCTCGCGCGCCTTGGCGCCTGCTTCCTTCGCCGCGGCGTCGAACCCGGCGCGCAGCAGCGGGAGCACCGTTTCGACGCGCTTGACATCGCAGCCGTGCGCCGCCAGCCGCTTGCGCACCTCGTCGCTGCCGGCGGACAAGCCCATGAGGCCGAACAGGAAGGCGCGGCGCTCTTCCGTGCTCATCCGGGCGAAGCGCTGGCCGTCGAGCACGTAGGGAAGGGCGGCCGGCAATTCGACGCCTTTGAGGCTGTCGGCGATGCGTCCGCCGCGCGAGATCGACACGGCGACCTCGCCCGCGCTGGTGTTCAGCACCACGCTCGCGGCGTCCGCGTCGTCGGTGATCAGCTGCGGCGCGTCCTTCTTGAGGCCGACGCGGCCCAGGTCGGCGGTCAGCGCGAGCGCGATGCCATCCCGAACCGATGATTTGCCGGCGCCGTTGCTGCCGGCCAGGAGCGCCACCGGCGCGGCCAGGTCGAGATCCACGGCGCGCGCGCCTAGGAAGTTCTCGATGCGGATGTGGGTGATCTTCACGGTCGTGTCCTTGTGGTTGGGTGGGCCCGGCGTCTTGCTCCTGCGGGCGTCTGTCGCGTGGCCTTTGCTCACCGCGCATGACAGGGGCTCAGCCGGGCCCGGAAAGGGTCACTCGATGTTCATCTGCTGCCGGCGGCGCGCGGGTTGTGCCTGCTGCTGCTCGCGCGCCGCATCCTCGGCGGCGAACGCGGCCATCTCCGCGTCGGTCGGACGGTCGGCGCGCATGGTGGGCGCGTCGGGACTCGGGCTGTTCTCAACGCGCGGCGCCACGTCCTGGGCGGCTGTCGGCTGCGCGATCTCGCCGGTCTCGGGGTTGATCTGGTCATCCGCATCAATCGGCGCGCCATCCGCGTCCGCCTCCGGCACGAGCGTGAACGTGCCGTCGATGGTGTTGGCGGCGAGGTTCTGGTCACGATCACCGGCGGCCATGTCATCCAACGCTGCTGCGGTCTGGAACTCGATCGACAGCGGCAGGTACTTGGCGAGCCGGCGAATCACCGTCTTGCGGCCCATCTCGACGAAGTGCGCGCCCCAGGGGCTTGACGCTTCCTTCTTGTACTTCTTCGCCTGCTGCCAGCCCTGGCTGTTGTCGCGGATCTCGGTAATCTGTTCGACGGACATGACTTCGAAGGCGTGGCCACCATCCTTCAGGTGTGCCACGGCGTAGAACGCGACGACCTCGCCGCGGTCATTCATCGCGGGCCGGTGCTCGAGACGTTCATTCAGCCCATAGACGCATTCGAAGTCGTCGTTCTCGCAGACCTCGTGTGCGGTGATGCTGACGATCTGCCCGCTGCGCCGCGCCAGGTCGATCAGTCCCTTGTAGCCGACGATCACCTGAACGCTATTCACCCAGCGCTCGTTGCCGTTCGCGTCCTTGCGCTTGACGTTGAACGGAACGAGGTAGGCGTGCCCGAGCACGGTATTCGGCTCGAGGCCCATCTGGGCGCATTGGCCGATCGCAGCGACCAGACTGGGGACATCGCACTTGAGGAGTGCCGGTGTCGTGGTGGCGGCGATCTGCGCCACCTTGAGCAACCGGTCGGCATGCAGGTGCTTGGGCAGCATCTTGGCGATCTCGCCGCGCTTCTGTTCGAGCAGATGGGCGATCTTCTCCTTGGGTTTCATGTCCGCCAGCGCGCGCTGCGGCGCGGTGGTCTTGAGATCGGTGATCGAGGCCGAGGCCATGGTGGAATCTCCTGGGTGCGTGTTGAAAGGGGAAGGCGGTCGACGATCAGTCGCCCTTGAACCTGCAGGTCGGGTGCGCCGGGCAATACTTGGCGCTGCAAAGGACGCTCTTCGCGTTGCCGAAGAAGTTGCCGCTGTGGATCAGGCGCGAGGCGTACTCCAGCATCCCGGGGTTCTCGGTATCGCCGACCAGCGCAGCACGGGCGTTGAAGACTTCGCCGGTGCCGACACGCTGCGCCGCTGGCGTCTTGCCGGTGTTCAGGCCGACGATCTGCGCCGGTGCGGTGATGGTCAGCCCCATGGCTTCCTGCGCCAGCATCTCGTACACGCCGAGCTGCAGCGCGTGGCCTTGCGTCGCGGCGCGGCCATCTGTTCCGACCGCACGACCGCCAGTCTTCAGATCGGCGATGCCCAGGCCCTGGGGCGTCTCCCGCACCCGGTCGGTGGTACCGGTCAACGCGATTCCCAGATCCGGGATCTCCAGCTTCTCGCACTTGACCTCAACCCCGCGATAGGTCTGAGCGGGGGCGACTTCGGCGCAGTAGCGGGAATGGAGCGCCAGGCCGATGCGTTCGGCGTCGCGCGGCGCGGTGTCTTCCCAGTCCACGTCTTCCTCGGGGTGGTTGATGGCATCGACCAATGCGCCGGCGGCGTCGTCGGCCGTGATCGGGCTGCCGCCGGGCAGGCGGCTGGAATCGAATGCGCCGGTCGAGGCGTGCACCGCAGTCCCGAGCTGCGCGGCCGCGCTCTTGGGCATCGTTAAGCCGTCAAGGTGCTTTGCGCTCCAGCGGGCCGGGCAATCGAACAATTCGCCAAGCGAACTCGCGCGAATGGGGATGATCTTCATCGTCTCTGCTCCTTGCGTTGGTTGAGCGGTTGGTTCAGCGGCGCCGGCAGCGGCCAGTCGCCGAAGTCGAGTTCGCCGCGCTCACTGCGGCGCAGGAGCGCTTCGAGGGCGTCGGGGTTGCGCTTCGGGGACTGGCGCCGGGCGCGGCGGATGTCGCGGCTGTTCATCACATGCTCCCGCGGACGCGCCACGACGCACCGCCGTCGAGGATCCAGCCGCCCTCCGTCGAGCGCACAACGCCGACAGCACGCAGCCACTCGCGAGCATTCCGGCGGTTGCCGTGCCAGAGCCGGATCGCGTGGCGCCGAAGAAGTCGGGGTTGCGTCATCATGGCTTCGGCTCCCCAGTCGCGGCGGCGATGGCGGCATCCAAGCGTTCGATGGCACGCAGCGTCGCTTGCTTTCCCCGGCCGCGGTCCAGGATGTCGCGGGCGTATTCAGCCGCTTCCAGAAGCGCAGGAGAGGCGGCGATCAGGCGCAGGCTTGCGTCGAGTTCATCGCCCCAGACCTTGCGGTTGTTGCCGGCACTGCAGATGCTTTCGCCCTTGGCGTTCTTGACGGTGCGGTAGTCAACCGACCACGGCCCCGGTGTGTGCTTGCTCATTTCGGCTCCCACAGGAAGGCGCGGCAGCCCCCGTACACGAAAGCGAGCATCAGGGAACCGCGGAACAGGCGCTGCGTGTCACCCCACCAGTGCGGCTCGCGGAACGTCTCGACCCAGTAGCCGACGACGAACAGGAGCGCGCACAGGGTCAGAAGCGGGGCGAGCCGCTCGATGATGGCGCCGAGAAATCCGGCGACGCTCGCGAGCAGTCCGGGCCGCTCGACCGGACTCAGCGCGCTCCGCTGCGGGGTATCGCGCAGAGCGGTGTAGGCGTCGTCGTATTCGCGCTTCATGCTGCCCTCCGCATCCGACCGGCTTCGCAGTCGTCGGTGATCTCGATGCACGCCTGATCCCACAGCGGGATGAACTTGTCGCCGCGACGGATGTAGTAGCCGCGCACCAACTCGGTGATGTCCACGCCACCGACCGCGAAGCGTTCAGCGTCGAACCAGGCTTCCTCGGGCGGTTCCTCGGCATTGCCGCGGAACGACGGGTAGTACACGCCGTTGACCTCGAACTCGGTGCCAGCGTGTAGCCAGTAAGCGGTGATCTTCGATGCCATCACCTTCCCCTTCAGGCGAACAGCGCGTCGATTTCGCGAGCGGCTTGCGCCTTGGCGATCGCCAGTGCGGCCAGCCGCGCCGCGTGGCGTTCGTGCACAGCGATGGCATCGCGCGCCTCGTCGACGGTGATCCGGGTCAGGCCGTTGTGCGGGATGAACGCATA
>JAKAHP010000201.1 GCA_021825505.1 Pseudomonadota bacterium | reverse complement strand
ATAGCCGCAATACACGCCGAGCTGGTAAGCCAGCGGGCCGGGGCAGGCCGTGGCCAGGGCCAGACCGTCGGCGTATTCGCGCTCGCTCAGCCAGGCCCGCTGCTCGACCAGATCGCGGTGCATGGTGTTGGCCAGCGCCACCGGCCCGCCGAAGCCGCCCGCGCCCAGACGCAGGAAATACCACGCCAGATCCAGGCGCGTGGGCCGGCCCGACGCGGCGTCATCAGCGGGCGGTGCCGGGTTCATCGGCCTTGCGATCCGCGGCCGCCGCGTGGGCGGCGTAAAGGTAATCGAGGGTCTTGCCGATTTCGGCCAGCAGCTCGTCGTCGTCGCGGGTCTGCGCCCGCGCGCCGGCCAGGATCGTCGCGAAACCGTCCGCTTCCGGCACCGGCACGCCGCCCACATCGAGGTAATGCACCATCGCGCCGATCCGCGCGATGCCCGGGTCCTTCTCGAGGCCGAAGCTCGTCGCCAGCACCTCAAAGCTGACCCGCGCGCCAATGTGGCTGAACTCGGCGCCGTCGAAATCGAAACCGATCGCCTTGCGCGGACGCTTGTCGATATCGTGCAGCCAGACGAACCGGCTTTCGGGGTCGATGAAGCGACGGATCAGCCAGGCCGAGGCGACGCGGTCCACCCACAGCTTCGCGCGGGTCACCCAGATCCTGCCGCGGTAATCGGCCTTGCTGCGACGGACGATTTTGCCGATCGCCGCATGCGGCTCATCCGGCGCGTAGCGGGCATTGACGGCCGCTTCCGCATCCTCCAGCGCGGCTTCGCTCTGCCGGCGTGCCGGGCCGCCGAAGAAATCCGTCACAACCACGCCGGCGAACTCGCGCCGCAACGCCGCCAGCGATCGGCGCGCTGCGTTGTCCGTGCTCGCGGCCAGCCCTTCCTTGAAGGCATCAAGCTTCGCGAGGATCCCCGCGTAATCCCGGGTGCGGTCGAACAGCTGACGCATCTGCGCCCGCTTCGATGCCGCACCGGTGGCGAACGGCAGGATATGGGCCACGCCTCCCGACGCCGTCACCTCCCGCGCCTGTTCCTCGAATACCGATTCGCACTCCGGGCGGCCCGGCATCACGTACACCCCGTCGCGCAGGGTGGCCGCGCCGGAGGCCTTCAGGGCTCGCCACACGCGCATGCGGGCGGTGGCGTTCTGCCCCGGCAGGTTGATGATCAACAGGAGCCATTCGGTCGCTGACATCTTGTAGTCAACACTACATTAAAGTAGAACATGCTACAAGAGTACTTCTGCAACGGATGCGCCAAACCCCGTGTTCCGAGCCCTCACCACCCTCGCGGCGCCGACGCTTGCGCCAGGACGGCCGCGGACGGCGCGCATTTCGCGATGCTCGCTGACGCCGGCCGGAAGGTGTCATACCCAATTGCGTTCAATCGCTGCGATGGGTCGCCCGGATCGAGCCCCATGGGGGGGCAGAATCCAGAGATCCATGAAGCCTCGTTTCCGGATTCCGCTGCGCTGGGCGAAAGCCAGATTCTTCGCTGCGCTCAGAATGACAAGGGGGGTGCGCTGTACCGGGCTGCGCTGTACCGGGCAGCGCGGTGCTGGTGACTTGATCGCGAACGGGGATCAGCGGTCATCCATGCGGACTCGAGTGACGATCTCGCGACCACGACCGCCATCGCCATCGCCATCGCCATCGCGACCGCATTGCCACCGCCACTGTCATCCGGCACGGAACGGCTGCTCCCGGCCGGGAGCCAAGCAAACCGCAAGCCGCATGGCTCACCATGCGCCGGCATGGCGAAACGACTGGGACCCGGCGAGTGACGAGGCACAACCCGCACATGCAGGGTGACACCGGGAATGGGGGCCGGTCCGCGAGGCGCAGCCGCCGCGACCGGCCGCCGCGGTGGCCATCCGTATTGCTGCTGGGTGTGCTGGCAGCCGCAGCGCTCGCGCTGCCGCCGCCAGCCGCCGCGGACAAGGGCGATGGCATACGCGCTGCGCAGCCGCTCGATCAGATACCCGAAACCCATCCGTGGCACGCAACGCTGCTGTGGGCGGTCGATGCGATGGACAACGTGGCCGGCGGCGTAAGGCGCGGCTGGGGCGTGCCCGCCGTGCTCGACCTGCGCCTGGAGCAGCACGGCGTGCTCGCCGACGGCCTGGACAGCCACTGGCGCGTGGATGTGATCCGCACCACGGGCACCAATCCCTCCGAGCAGGCCGGCGATGTGCAGGGCCTCGACAACATCGCCGCGCCGCACGTCTGGCGCGTGTACCACGCGTTCTGGCAGCTCAACGACCGGGTCCGGCACTGGGCACTGCGGGCCGGCTGGCAGGGCTATGATCAGGCGTTTGCGCTGGTGCCGGCAGGCAGCGACCTGATCAACTCCTCGTTCGGCGAGGCGCCCAGCTTCTCGCAGGCCGGCGTGCCGATCTGGCCGGAAACGGCGCTGGGCGCGACCGCGCTGTGGGCGCCGGGCCCGCTGTTCGTCCAGGCCGGCCTGTGGAGCGGCACCCCGCGCAATCCCGGCACCCGCCAGGGTTGGGGCCTGCCACGCGGCGGCGACGGCGCGCTGCAGGCACTGGAGTTCGGCGTCCAGCGTCATGGCGATTACAAGCTCGCGATCGGCGGCTGGTCGCTGCATCGCGCCTCGGCGCACGACGCGGCGCATCGCGGCGGCTATGCGCTGGCGCAGTTGCGCCTGCTGGACACCGCGGCGCACGGGCATGTCAGCGGCTTCGCACAGTGGTCGGGCACGCGGCCCTACCGCAGCGACGTCGCACGCTACGTCGGCGCCGGCTTGCGCTGGACGCCTGCGGGGGAAGCGCGCGGACGTCTGAGCCTGGGCGTGGCACGCGCCACCCTGAGCGCCGCCTTTCGCGCCCGTCATCCCGCGGCCGCCGCTGCCGAGACCGCGTTCGAGATCACCTGGCGCCGGCGCGTCGATGCGCGCCTCAGCGTGCAGCCCGACCTGCAGTACATCGTGCATCCGGCGCTGGCGCCGACCCGCGACCATGCGCTGGTCGTGGGCATCCGCCTTGAGGGGCGGTTCTGATACCCAGTTGCGTCCAATCGATACGCTGGGTAGCCCGGATGCAGCCCGGCGGGGCGAAATCCGGGGCTCGATGCAGTCTTACTCCCTTGCCAGATCATCCTCTTGCTTCCTTGCCAGATCCTTCGGGCTTCGCTCTCAGCAACTGTCTTGTCATGCTGAGCGCAGCGAAGCATCTGGTCTGCCGGGCGACCCAGGGTCTTGTCATGCCGAGCGCAGCGAAGCATCTGGCCTGCCGGGCCATCCCGGCCGGCCATGAAGCGGGGCCCGTCGCCCGAGGATCTTCTGCGCGGGAGTCGTCCCGGAAGCCGAAACGTGGCCGTGTGCAAGACCCTTCGCGTTGCTCCGGGTGACAAAAAGGATTAGCCCATCGCGCACCGCTCAGGACGACAAGGTCACCTTGCGCAGACGCAGCGCGTTGCTCACCACCGACACCGAACTCAAGCTCATCGCCGCCGCGGCCAGCGCCGGCGACAGCAGCACGCCGAAGAACGGATACAGCACGCCCGCTGCAACCGGAATGCCGATGCTGTTGTAGATGAAGGCGAAGAACAGGTTCTGACGGATGTTGCGCACCGTGGCGCGCGACAGTGCCCGCGCACGCAGGATCGCGGTCAGCTCGCCCTTGACCAGTGTGACCTGCGCGCTCTCCATGGCGATGTCGGTGCCGCTGCCCATGGCGATGCCGACGTCGGCCGCGGCCAGCGCCGGTGCGTCGTTGATACCGTCGCCGGCCATCGCCACGCGCCGGCCTTCCGCCTTGAGGGCGACGATCACCGCGGCCTTGTCGGCCGGCGACACCTCGGCATGCACCGCGTCGATGCCCAGCGTTTTCGCCACCGCCTGCGCGGTGGTGGCGTGGTCGCCGGTCAGCATGACGATGCGCAAGCCTTCGGCGTGCAGGCGGCGGATCGCCTCGGGCGTGGTCGGCTTGATGCGGTCGGCGACCGCGACCAGCGCGGCCAGCGCACCGTCGGTGGCGAGAAACATCACCGTCGCGCCTTCGCCGCGCAGGGCCTCGGCGCGTGCGCGCGCCGCGGCGTCCACGCCGACGCCCAGCTCGTCCATCAGCGCGAGGTTGCCCAGCGCGGCGTCGCGATCACCCACATGCGCGCGTACGCCGCGACCGGTCAGCGCCGCGAAGTCGCGGGCCGCGGCGACGGTCAGTTTCTCCTGCTCCGCGGCGCTGACGATCGCACGCGCCAGCGGATGCTCGCTGGAGCGCTCCAGCGCCGCGGCCAGCGCCAGTGCACCGGCACGGTCGAAGGCTCCAAAGGCGATCACCTCGCGCAAGGTCGGCCTGCCCTCGGTCAGCGTGCCGGTCTTGTCCACCACCAGGGTGTCGACCTCGCGCAGCGCCTCGATCGCGGCGGCGTCGCGGAACAGCACGCCGGCCTGCGCGCCGCGCCCGGTCGCGACCATGATCGAAATGGGCGTGGCCAGCCCCAGTGCGCAGGGGCAGGCGATAATCAGCACTGCGACCGCGGCGATCAGCGCGTTGGCGTAGCGCGGATCGGGACCGAACGCCGCCCAGGCGACGAAGGCCAGCACCGCCACCGCGACCACCACCGGCACGAACCATCCGGCGACGCGATCGGCCACGCGCTGCAGCGGCGCCTTGCTGCGCTGCGCCTGCGCGACCAGATTGACGATCTGCGCCAGCAGGGTGTCGGCACCGACCTTGTCCGCGCGCAGCAGCAGCGTGCCGGTCTGGTTGACGGTGGCGCCGGTGACGCGATCGCCGGCGCGCTTGTCCACCGGCAGCGGCTCGCCGGTGAGCATCGACTCGTCGACGCTGCTGGCGCCTTCCAGCATCACGCCATCGACGGGAATCTTCTCGCCGGGACGCACGCGCAAGGTGTCGCCCACGCGCACATCCTCCAGCGGTACATCGGTTTCCCCACGATCAGCACCGACGCGATGCGCGGTCTTCGGCGCCAGCCCCAGCAGCGCCTTCAGCGCCGCGCCGGTACGGCGGCGCGCGCGCAACTCGAGAAAGTCGCCCAGCAGCACCAGGGTGACGATCACCGCCGCGGCCTCGAAGTACACCGCGACGCGGCCATCGGCGCCGCGGAACGCCGGCGGAAACAGTCCGGGTGCAGCGAACGCGATCACGCTGTAGACCCAGGCCACGCCGGTGCCCAGCGCGATCAGCGTGTACATGTTGGGCGACCATGGCCGTAATGATCTCCAGCCGCGCACGAAAAAGTCCCGGCCGCCCCACAGCACCACGACGCTGCCCAGTAGCGCCTCGGTCCAGGCAGCGAGCACGTCCCACGGCGCCGGCAGATGCAGGCCCAGCACGTGCGGGCCCATCGCCGCGGCCAGCACCGGCAGACTCAGCGCCGCACAGATCCAGAACCTGCGCGCCAGATGCGCCAATTCGCCGCCATCGTCCCCATCGAGGCTGGGCAGCAGCGGCTCCAGCGCCATGCCGCACTTGGGGCAGCTGCCGGGATGGTCCTGGCGGATCTCCGGATGCATCGGGCAGGTCCAGATCGTGCCGGCCGGCGCGGAAGCCGCTGGCGCCGTGGCTTCCGCAGGCCGCAGGTACTGCGCGGGGTCGGCGTCGAACGTGTCCTTGCAGCGCGGATTGCAGAAAAAATACGCCGCGCCGGCGTGCTCGCTGCGGTGCTTGGCGGTGGCCGGATCGACACGCATGCCGCAG
>JAKAHP010000200.1 GCA_021825505.1 Pseudomonadota bacterium | reverse complement strand
CGCGGCCGACCGCGCGCGTGCGCCGCGCCTCCACGCCCTTGCGGATCCAGACCTCCTCCTGCGCCAGCAGCTTGTCGGCGCGCGCCGCGGCCGCGGCCTCGTCGGCCAGCGCCTGCGCGCGCCTCGCCTCGAACGCGGCGAAGTTGCCGGGGTAGCTGTGCAGCGCGCCGCGGTCGAGCTCGACGATGCGCGTGGCCACCGCGTCGAGGAAGGCGCGGTCGTGCGTGATCAGCACGATCGCACCGCGAAACGCCTGCAGCAAGCCTTCGAGCCAGACGATCGCGTCGAGGTCGAGGTGGTTGGTCGGCTCGTCGAGCAGCAGCAGCTCGGGTTCGGCAACCAGCGCGCGCGCCAGCGCGACGCGCTTGCGCATGCCGCCCGACAGCGTGCCTATGCGCGCCTGCCCATCGAGCCCGAGACGATCCAGGGTCTGCGCGACGCGCTGCTGCCAGTTCCAGCCGTCGAGCGCCTCGATGCGCGCCAGCAGCGCATCGAGATCCTCGCCCGGCGCCTGCGCCGCAAAGCGCTCGCACAGCGCGCGCGCATCGCCCACCCCTTCGGCGACGACGTCGGCCACGCTGGCCTGGGCGTCGAAATCGGCCTCCTGCGGCACGTAGACCAGGCGCAGGCCCTGCTGCAGCACGACGCGGCCGTCGTCGGGCTGCTGCAGGCCGGCGATGATCTTCAGCAGCGAGGACTTGCCGGTGCCGTTGCGCCCGATCAGGCCAACGCGCTCGCCGTCGTCGAGCGCGAACGCCGCATGGTCGAGCAGCGCAACGTGGCCGAAGGCCAGGCTCAGGTCGGTACAGGTCAGCAGGGACATCGCAATTCGCTCGTGAAATCGGCATTTTCCGTCATCGGCGAGCCGCACGTGGCCGCCGGGTGCCGGGCAGTGCGGCCGACACGCCGGTATGATCGTCATCCATCCCGCGTCGTGCCCTCATGTCGTCCAAGAAAATTGTTTATCTCGCGTCTTCGAGCCCGCGTCGCGCAGAACTGCTGCGCCAACTCGGCGTGGCCTTCTCGCCGCTGGAACCCGGACCCGACGAGGACGCCGAGGCGCTCGAACGTGCGCTGCGCGGCGAGTCCCCGCAGCGCTACGTGCAGCGTGTAACCCAACTCAAGCTGCACGCCGCGCTGCAGCGTCTGCGCCGCCGCGCGCTGCCCGCGGGCGTCGTGCTGTGCGCCGACACCACGGTCGCGCTGGGCCGCCGCCTGCTGGGCAAACCCACCGACGACGCCGACGCGCTGGCGATGCTGCGCGCGCTGGCCGGCACCAGCCATCGCGTGCTGACCGCGGTCGCGGTGGCCGACGCCGACGGCGGCACGGCGCAGGCGCTGAGCGTCAGCCGCGTGCGCATGGCGCCGCTCGACGAGGCCGCGCTGGCCGGCTACGTGGCCAGCGGCGAGCCGTTCGGCAAGGCCGGCGCCTACGCCGTGCAGGGGCGCGCGGCGGCGTTCATCGCGCACATCAGCGGCAGCTACTCGGGCATCATGGGGCTGCCGCTGTTCGAGACCGCCGCATTGTTGCGCGGCGCCGGGGCGCTGTGATGCACGCGCAGGGCACGCAGGAAGATCTGCTGATCAACATCACGCCGCAGGAAACGCGGGTCGCGCTGATCGCGCAGGCCGCGGTTCAGGAAATCCACATCGAGCGAACGCTCGAGCGCGGCCTGGCCGGCAATGTCTATCTCGGCCGCGTCGTGCGCGTGCTGCCCGGCATGCAGTCGGCGTTCATCGACATCGGCCTGGAGCGCGCCGCGTTCCTGCACGTCGCCGACCTGTGGCAGCGCATGCTCGGCGCCGAACGCCAGGCCGCACTGCCGATCGAGAAGCTGGTGTTCGAGGGCCAGCCGCTGCTGGTGCAGGTGATCAAGGATCCGATCGGTGCCAAGGGCGCGCGGCTGTCGACGCAGATCAGCCTGGCCGGGCGCCTGCTGGTGCACCTGCCGCAGGACGATCACATCGGCGTGTCGCAGAAGATCGACGATCCGGCGCTGCGCGACAGCCTGCGCCAGCGCCTGGGCGAGCTGGCTCAGGCGCACGACCCGGACGGCGGTGTCGGCTTCATCGTGCGCACCAATGCCGAGGACGCCGGCGATGAGGAGCTGCGCGACGACATCGCCTATCTGCGCAAGACCTGGGCCGCGATCGAGCGCCGCATGCGCAACGCGCAGGCGCCGGCGCTGCTGTACCAGGAGCTGAGCCTGGCGCAGCGCGTGCTGCGCGACCTCGTCACCGACACGACGCGCCTGATCCAGGTCGATTCACGCGAGAACCACGACAAGCTGCGCGCGTTCGCCGCCGAGTACATGCCGGCGGTCGTCGAGCGGCTGCAGCTGTACCGCGGCGAGCGCCCGCTGTTCGAGCTGTACAACGTCGACGCCGAGATCGAGCGCGCGCTGGGCCGGCGGGTTGACCTGAAGTCGGGCGGCTACCTGATCATCGACCAGACCGAGGCGATGACGACGATCGACGTCAACACCGGCGGCTACGTCGGCGCGCGCAACTTCGACGACACCATTTTCAAGACCAACCTCGAGGCGGCGCAGGCGATCGCGCGCCAGCTGCGGCTGCGCAACCTCGGCGGCATCATCCTGCTCGACTTCATCGACATGCACGGCGCCACGCACCGTGCCGCGGTGCTGGACGAGCTGAAGAAGTCGCTGAGCCGCGACCGCGTGCGCGTCTCGGTCAACGGCTTCTCCCAGCTCGGTCTGGTCGAGATGACGCGCAAGCGCACCCGCGAATCGCTGGCGCACCTGCTGTGCGAACCGTGCCCCACCTGCGACGGACGCGGCCAGATCAAGACCGCGCGCACCACCTGCTACGACATCCTGCGCGAGATCCTGCGCGAGGCCCGCCAGTTCAATCCGCGCGAGTTCCGCATCGTCGCCTCCAACGCGGTCATCGACCTGCTGCTCGAGGAGGAAAGCGCGCACCTGGCCGAGTTGTCCGACTTCATCGGCAAACCGATTGCGCTGCGCGTCGAGGCCGGCTACGCGCCGCACCAGTTCGACATCGTGCTGCTGTGAACCGGTGCGGCGCCCGCGTCAGCGAGCCGGGCAGGTCTTGGCGTCGTAGTCGACCTTGCCGACCAGCAGCAGGAAGCTGGCGAAAGGCTTGATGGCGCGCATCGCGACCAGTTTCGGCCCCTGGAACTGCAGCTTGCCGCTCATCATGGCCCACATCGGGCCGGGGTCGCCGCGCCCCATCGACACCCAGTCGGGGGTTTTCGCATGCATCAGGAAATCCACCGCGAAATCAGGGGCCACTTGCGGCACGCCACCGTAGCTGCAGTAAGCCTGACCGTCCTTGGGCACGATCTTGAGCTCGACCACGCCGGCGCTGCCGCAATCGTCGCGGTACATCTCGACGACCTTGTAGCCACGACCCTTGTCGTCGTGCAGCCATTCTCCGGCCAGTCCCTTGGTGAGCTGCGGCGTCGCGTTCCACGCGCTGCACATGGCCGCGGTCCACGCCGGCGACATCAGCGCCGGGGCACTCGCGTGCGCGGCCAGCGCGGCGCTGCCGAGCGCGAGCGCGACGGCGCCGCGGACGAACAGGCGGGGGGTATTTGAAACGAACATCGACGACACTCCTCGGTTGACGCGACAAAGGGCGGCGTGGCCACCCGCTCAGCGCGAGGAGTATGCGTCGGTATGTACTAAACGGTGTACAGTAATTTCCAGGATCTCGCTTCCCCGCTTGCGCGGCGCCGCGAAACCCCTTCGGATTTTGTCAGCAGCGCGTCAGGAGCGCATCAAATCCGCGTTTCACGCGTAGGCCGCGAGGCTGCGGCGCATCTTTTTCATCGCCTGCGCTTCGATCTGGCGAATGCGCTCGGCCGACACGCCGTACTCGGCAGCCAGCTCGTGCAGGGTCTTGCCGCCGCTGCCGTCGTCGTTGACCGCCAGCCAGCGCTGCTCGACGATGCGCCGGCTGCGCGCATCGAGTTCGCCCAGCGCCTGCTCCAGGCCCTGGCGCTGCAGTCGCTCGCGCGCACGCGCCTCGAGCATCGCATCGGGCTCGTCGCCGCGCGCCGACAGATAGGCGATCGGCCCGAACGCGTCGCCGCCGTCGTCGCCGACCGGCTGCAAGGCGATGTCGGCGCCGCTCATGCGCTGCTCCATCTCGATCACGTCGCTGCGCTTGACGTCGAGCTCGCGCGCCACCGTGTCGATCTCGGCGTCGCGGAAACCTTCGAAACCCTGCTTCATCGAGCGCAGGTTGAAGAACAGCTTGCGCTGCGCCTTGGTCGTCGCCACCTTGACCAGACGCCAGTTGCGCAGGATGTATTCGTGGATCTCGGCCTTGATCCAGTGCAGCGCGTAGCTGACCAGGCGCACGCCCTGGGCCGGATCGAAGCGGCGCACCGCCTTCATCAGCCCGACGTTGCCTTCCTGGATCAGATCGGCGTGCGGCAGGCCGTAGCCGAGGTAGTTGCGCGCCACCGAAACGACCACGCGCAGGTGCGACATCACCAGCCGCCCGGCGGCGTCGCGATCCTGCTGCTCGCGCCAGGCGCGCGCCAGCGCGCGCTCCTCGTCGAGGCTGAGCAGCGGCATGCGGTTGACCGCCGCGATGTACGAGTCGAGGTTGCCCAGGCTGGGCACCTGGGCCGGAAAAGCCACCGCGAACGACGGCGTCGGCTGCTTGCGCGACGCCACCGGAAGGTTCAGAGCGCTGATGTCGGCCATCTACATACTCCTCCGTCTGTCAAGCGCCATTTTAGCACTCTCCGGCGTCGAGTGCTAAACGCATGCCACGGCAGGAAACGCTCAATCCAGCAGCGCGTGCGCGAAGGCCTGCGCGTCGAACACCTGCAGGTCGTCGAGCGATTCGCCGACGCCGACGAAATAGATCGGCACCGGGCGCTCGCGCGCGATCGCCGCGATCACCCCACCCTTGGCGCTGCCGTCGAGCTTGGTCAGGATGATGCCGGTGAGCTGCACCGCGTCGTCGAACGCGCGCAACTGCGCCAGCGCGTTCTGGCCGTTGGTGGCGTCGATCACCAGCAGCACTTCGTGCGGGGCACCCTCCATCGCCTTGGCCGTCACGCGCCGCACCTTTTTCAGCTCCTCCATCAGGTGCTGCTGGGTCGGCAGCCGCCCGGCGGTGTCGACGATGACGACGTCGACGCCGCGCGCACGCGCGGCGCTGACCGCGTCGAACGCCACCGCGGCCGGATCGCCCCCCTGCTGCGCGATCACCTGCACGGCGTTACGTTCGCCCCAGGCGGCGAGCTGCTCGCGCGCTGCGGCCCGGAAGGTGTCGCCGGCGGCCAGCAGCACACTGCAGCCGGCGCGCTGCAAGTGGCGCGTGAGCTTGCCGATGCTGGTGGTCTTGCCGGCGCCGTTGACCCCGACCATCATGATCACGGTGGGCTGCGTGCGCCCGATGTCCAGCGGCTTTTGCAGCGGCGCGAGCAGCTCGGCGAGCACTTCGCGCAGCAGTTCGCGCACTTGCTGCGGCGTCTGCGCAGCGCTGGCGCGCACCTTGCGCCGCAACTGCTCGAGCACGTGGCGCGTCGCCGGCATGCCGGCATCGGCCATGATCAGGGCGCTCTCCAGTTCCTCGTACAGCGCCTCGTCGACGCGCCCGCCGCCGAACAGGCCGCTGAGGCCGGCGCCGGTCTTGCGCAGGCCGCTGCGCAGGCGCGCGAACCAGCCGGCGGCCGGCGGCGCGTCGATGGCGCCGTTCTGCGCCGGCGCCGCGCTCGCTT
>JAKAHP010000199.1 GCA_021825505.1 Pseudomonadota bacterium | reverse complement strand
GCGCGTACACATGGCGGTCGCCGCGCGCGGCCTGCTGGGTGACGTAGAAGCGCTGCGGCAGCAGCAGCTCGAGGTGGTCGCGCGCGCGCGTCATCGCCACGTACAGCAGGCGCAGTTCCTCGTCGAGGCCGTCGCGTCCGGCCAGGTCCGACGGCAGGCAGCCGTCGACCGCGTTGAGCAGGTAGACCGCGCGCCACTCCTGGCCCTTGGCAGCGTGGATGGTCGACAGGATCAGGTAGTCCTCGTCGCGCAGCGGCTCACCGGCCTCGTCGCTGCTGGCCGCCGGCGGGTCCAGCGTGAGTTCGGCGAGGAAGCGCTCGCGGCTGCCGTGCGCCGCCGCGAGTTGCTGCAGCTGGCGCAGGTCGGCGAGCCGCGCGGCGGCGTCGTCGTGCAGCTGTTCGAGGCGCGGCGCGTACCAGCCCAGCGCCCGTTCGACGTCGCGCGGCCAGTCGCTGCGGCGCAGCGCCGTGTGCACCTCGAGCAGCTGCGCCCACTCCGCGCGCGCGGCCGCCGGCGGCTGCCAGGCCTGCAGCGCGGCGCAGGCGTCGTCGGCCGCGGCCAGCGCGTCGAGCAGCCGGCGCGCGTGGGCGCCGCCGACGCCGGGCAGCAGCTGCACGACGCGGAACGCGGCCAGCGCGTGGCGCGGGTTGTGCGCCCAGCGCAGCAGCGACAGCAGGTCCTTGACGTGCGCGGCTTCGAGGAAGCGCAGCCCGCCGAACTTGACGAAGGGGATGCGGCGCCGCGTCAGCTCGAGCTCGAGTGCGGCGCCGTGCGCCGCGCTGCGCAGCAGCACGGCCTGGCGCTTGAGCGCGATGCCGGCCTCGCGCCGCTCGAGCACGCGCGCGGCGACCCACTGCGCCTGCGCCGCCTCGTCGGCGACGGTGACCAGCTGCGGGCGCTCGCCGCCGGCACGCTCGCTCCACAGCCGCTTGACGTGGCGCTCGGCGGCCTGCTCGATGACCGCGTTGGCGGCGTCGAGGATGGCCTGCGTCGAGCGGTAGTTGCGCTCCAGCGTCAACACCGCCGCCGGCGGCGCGTACTGTGCCGGGAAATCGAGGATGTTGCGCAGCTCGGCGGCGCGAAAGCCGTAGATCGCCTGCGCGTCGTCGCCGACCACGGTGACGCCGCGGCCGTCGGGGCGCAGCGCGCGCACGATCGCCGCCTGCAGCCGGTTGGTGTCCTGGTACTCGTCGACCAGCAGGTGGTCGAAGCGCGCGCCCAGCGCCGCGGCCAGCGCCGGCTGCTCCATCATGCGCGCCCAGTACAGCAGCAGGTCGTCGTAGTCGAGCACCTGCTGCTGCAGCTTGGCGCGCGCGTAGGCGCCGAACAGCGCCTTCAGCGCGTCCTCGTGCGGCGCGCACCAGGGGAAATGCGCGCGCAGCACGTCGGCCAGCGGCGTCGCGCTGTTGACCGTGCGCGAATAGATCGCCAGGCAGGTGCCTTTCAGCGGGAAGCGCGATCGCGTCGAGCCCAGGCCCAGCGCTTCGCGCTGCAGCGCGAGCAGATCCTCGGCGTCGGCGCGGTCGAGAATGGTGAAGGCCTCGGCCAGGCCGATCGCCGCGGCGTGTTCGCGCAGCAGCCGCGCGGCGACGCTGTGGAAGGTGCCGGCCCACGGCAGCCGCGGCGGCGTGCGCGTGGCCGGCAGGCCGAGTGCGTCGCGCAAGGCGTGCGCGGCGCGGCGCTCGAGCTCGACCGCGGCGCGGCGCGAGAAGGTCAGCAGCAGCAGGCGCTGCGGATCGGCGCCGTCGAGCACCAGGCGCGCGACGCGCGCGGCCAGCGTCATGGTCTTGCCCGAGCCGGCGCCGGCGACCAGCAGCAGCGGCCGCGCGGCGTCGTGCGCGACCGCCGCGCGCTGCTCCGGATTGAGGCGATCGAGGAGGGCGGGAGACGGGTCGGCGAGCTGCGGCATGCTGTGCAAGCATACAGCATCGACAGGGTGGCGCGGCGCCTGCCGCGCGCGCGCTTTCGGTTAGGCTGTGCGCGATGCAATCCCCCGAAACCCCGGCGGCGGGCGAGACGCCGCGCCTGCTCGACGTCGACGCGCTGGCCGCGGCGATCGAGCGCTTCGCGCGCGAGCGCGACTGGGTCCAGTTCCACGCGCCGAAGAACCTGGTGATGGCGCTGACCGGCGAGGTCGGCGAACTGGTCGAGATCTTCCAGTGGATGGACGCCGAGGCCTCGCGCGACGCCGCGCGCGACGCGGCCACCGCGCAGGCGGTGCGCGACGAGCTGGCCGATGTCACGATCTATCTGGTGCGGCTGGCCGCGGTGCTCGGCGTCGACCTCGACGCCGCGGTGCGCGCCAAGCTCGAGCTGAACGCGCGCAAGTATCCGGTCGAGAAGTCGCGCGGCCACAACCGCAAGTACGACGCGCTCTGACGCGCCCCGGCTGGGCCCCGGCAGCGTCGGGGCGGCGCGGTCGCGCGCGACGCGCGCGGAACTCCGCACAGCGGTTCGATGTCTTACGGCTGCCCAAGCGGCGGAGGCGGGTCGTTGCCGTGATCCGACGCTGGGCGCAGTCCATTCACGAACCTTATGGAGAGCTTTTATGCGTGAACTCAGCGAACGGGAGATCTCGATGGTGAGCGGCGGCATGCAACGCCCCAGCCCACCCACGCCGGCACGCGGCGCGCCGGCGCATGTGCCGACGGACATGCCGCAATTGAATCTAGGGACCACACTAACCTGCGCTCCGCTGGCGAGTGGCGCTGGATACATTGGAGGCACGGCTGCCGCCATCGGCGCTGCCGTGGTGACGAAGAATCCTGCGATCGTCGAGAGTGCCTATCAAGGCGGCAGATTCGGGGCCCAATTCACGACAGACGCAGCTTGTCACTTGCTGATGCACCAGCACGGCCAGCATTGACGCGACTGAGGGAGGTGTGAGCAGCATGCGTGCAGGCAGACGCTGGTGGTCGATATACCGTGCCCGCGTGCTCTGGTATGCCGGGTTGCCGCTGCCGGCGCTGCTGCTTCCCGACTACCTCCTCGTTCCGGTGTTGGCATATTGCGAATTGTTGATCGGGAGCACCTTGCTCGCATGGCTGGGGGTCAACCCGGGCCATTTCGCAGAAATCCGCCATGCCGCGCCTCGATCACCCGCCTGGGGGCGGTTCGAATGGGCTTGCGGTAGCGTCGGCGTCGTGCTCATCCTGGGGGGCTATGTCGCCGCCAGGCCGGTGCTCTGCATCATCGGTTTCGTGGTGCTCGCGACCACTGCCGAAACCGCGCTGTGGGTGCGCGAATCCGATCGGCGCTTCCGGCTCAGGGAACACGATGCCGCGCGCCTTCGATGCACCTCGGACAGACGCAGCTAGCCGGCTGCTAGCCGGCTGTTGAAATCCCGCGCCGACGGACGCGCGCGGGTGCTGCACGCGCAGCGCGCGGCGGCTAGCATGGTGTTTTCGGCAAGGAAGACACGTTTCGATGGACAAGATCCAACTCGGCCCGCTGCACGTGACCCCCGTGTGCCTGGGCACGATGACCTTCGGCGAGCAGAACACCGAGGAACAGGCGCACGCCCAGCTCGACGAGGCGCTGGCGCAGGGCGTCAATTTCATCGACACCGCGGAAATGTATCCGGTGCCGGCGCGCGCCGAGACCAGCGGACGCACCGAGACCTTCGTCGGCAGCTGGCTGCGCCGGCAGCGGCGCGACGCCATCGTGCTGGCGACCAAGGCGGCCGGCCCGGGGCGCGGCATGGCGTGGATCCGCGACGGCGACCTGGGCTTCGACGCCGCGCAGCTGCAGCGCGCGCTCGACGGCTCGCTGCGCCGGCTCGGCACCGACTACGTCGACCTCTACCAGCTGCACTGGCCCGACCGCAACGTGCCGCTGTTCGGCCAGCAGTTGTTCGACCCCGGCGCCGAGCGTGACAGCGTGCCGCTGGCGCAGACGCTGCTGGCGATCGGCGCGCTGATCCGCTCCGGCCGCGTGCGCCACTGGGGCCTGTCGAACGAGACGCCGTGGGGGCTGATGCGCTGCCTGCAACTGGCCGACGTGCTCGGCGTGCCGCGCCCGCTGACGGTGCAGAACGCCTACAGCCTGCTCAACCGCAGCTGGGAGACCGGTGGGCTGGCCGAGATCGGCTGGCGCGAACAGGTCGGCCTGCTGGCGTATTCGCCGCTGGGCTTCGGCGTGCTCAGCGGCAAGTATCTCGACGATCCGGCGGCGAACGGGCGCATCAAACAGTTCGCCGGTTTCGGCCAGCGCTACACCAAGCCCAACGTGGCCACGGCAGTCGCCGAGTACGCGGCGCTGGCGCGGCGCCACGGGCTGACGCCGACGCAGCTGGCGCTGGGCTTCACCGCGTCACAGTGGTGCGTGGGCGCGACCATCATCGGGGCCACCTCGCTGGCGCAGCTGCGCGAGAACCTCGACGCGATGCGGCTGTGCCTGTCGCCCGAGCTGCACGCCGAAATCGACGCGATCCACCAGCGCTGGCCCAACCCGGCGCCGTGAACGCGTGAAGCCGCAGCAGCCGTCCCCCGTCGACACCGCGCCGCAGCTGCGGCTGCGCATGCGCGTGACGCGGGGCGACGCGATCGCGGTCGGGCCGGGCAAGGTCGAACTGCTCGAGGCGCTGCAGCGCACCCATTCGATCAACGGCGCGGCCAAGGCGCTGGGCATGTCGTATCGCCGCGCCTGGTTGCTGATCGACGAGCTCAACGCCGCGTTGCGCGAGCCGGCGGTGCGCTCGATCACCGGCGGCGCGCACGGCGGCGGCAGCGAGCTGACCGCCGCCGGCATCGAGCTGATTCGCCTGTACCGTGCGATCGAGGCGCACGCGCGGCAGGCGTGCCATGCCGAGATCGACGCGCTGCTGGCGCTGCTCAGGTCCTGAGCGCAGCGCCGCGCCCGGCGCGGCGCGCATCGGCGCGGTTGTCGCCGAGGATCAGTGCGGCGCACGCCGCCCACAGCACGAGTCCGACGATCGCAGCAAACATGGCAAGTCCTCCCTGTTGGCGTCTGATCCGTCGCTATGTCGCCGCGACGGTGGGGTTGATCGGCCGCCGTGGCGGCATGGCTGTGCAATATACTGTTGATTCATACAGTATGCAAGGCAGTCGCGACGCTTCGTCGCCACGCCGCGCATGCGGTTCGACCCGATCGCCATGAACGCCGCACGCCGCATCGCCCACATCGACATGGACGCCTTCTTCGCGTCGTGCGAACTGTCGCAGTACCCGGAGCTGCGCGGCGTGCCGATGGTCGTCGGCGGCCGCGGCGAGCACGCGCCGCGCCTGCGCGCCGACGGCACGCGCGTGTTCTCGACGCTGGCCGAGTACAGCGGCCGCGGCGTGCTGACGACCGCGACCTACGAGGCGCGCGCGCTGGGTGTGCATTCGGGCATGCCGACGATGAAGGCGGCGCGGCTGGCGCCGCAGGCGGTGCTGCTGCCGGTGAACTTCGATCTGTACCGGCGTTACTCGCGGCTGTTCAAGGACGCGGTGCGCACGGTCAGCGCCTGCATCGAGGACGTCGGCATCGACGAGGTCTACGCCGACGTGTCGGAGGTGGCGGGAGACGCTGCGGAGATCGCCGAGCGCATCCGGCGCGCGGTGCGCGAGGCCACCGGGCTGACGTGCTCGGTCGGTATCGCGCCGAACAAGCTGCTGGCCAAGCTCGGCTCCGACCTGAACAAGCCCGACGGCGCGACGATCCTGGGCGCGGCCGACGTGCCGGCGCGGGTCTGGCCGCTGCCGGCGCGCCGCATCAACGGCATCTGCCCGAAAGCTGCTGCGCGGCTGG
>JAKAHP010000198.1 GCA_021825505.1 Pseudomonadota bacterium | reverse complement strand
CGCGTGCTGGTATGAGCGCGTCGCACGGCCGCTCCGAAGACGCGCTCAGCCCCCGCGGGGGGCCGGCGCAAAGCGCCGGGGGGCTCACCATGAGCGCGTCGCACGGCCGCTCCGAAGACGCGCTCAACTGCGCGCTGTGCAGCGCCGACGGCGGCGTCCTGCTGTGGCGCGGCGCCGGGCTGCGCCTGGTGCGCGCCGAGGAGGCGCTGTACCCGGCGTGGTGGCGCCTGATCGCCGACGCGCACGTGGCCGAGTTCACCGACCTCGACGCCGCGGCACGCACGCGCTGCATCGACGCGCTGGCGCTGCTCGAGCAGGCGCTGCGCGAAACCCTGCAGCCCGACAAGATCAACCTGGCCAGCTTCGGCAACGTCGTGCCGCACCTGCACTGGCATGTGATCGCGCGCTGGCGCGACGATGCGCACTGGCCCCAGCCGAGCTGGGGGGCGCCGCTGCGCGGCGTCGACGCCGCGCGCCTCGACGCACTGCGCGCGCGCCTGGCACAGACCGAGGCGCGCGCGGTCGAGCTGCTCGCCGCGCGCTTCGGGGCTTAGCGCCCCGGCGCTCACTCAAGCCATCGCAGGGCCGCCCCAAGATGGCTTGCCCCCCCTCGGGGGGGCGGGCCGGGCGCAGCCCGGCCCTAGGGGGCTCCAAGCCATCGCAGGGCCGCCCCAAGATGGCTTGACCCCCTGGGGGCTGTCAGATCACGCGTGAATAGCGCGGTCCGGCCAGCTGCGTGGCGGCGTCGTGCAGGTAGCGGTCGAACTGCATCGCGATCACGCGCACCAGCAGCCGCCCCTGCGGCGTGACCTGCAGGCGCAGGCCGTCGCGCTGCGCCAGCCCGGCGTCGAGCAGCGGCTGCACGCGCTGCAGGTCGGCGGCGAAATAGGCCGCCGGATCGGCGATGCCGTGCGCCGCGGCGAGGTCGCCGAGGTCGAGCGCGAAGTCGCACATCAGGCGCTGGATCGCATCGCGCCGCGCCAGGTCGTCGCCGCTCAGGGTCAGCCCGCGCTCGACCGGCAGCCGGCCCGCGGCCAGCGCCTCGCCATAGGCCTCCAGGCTCTTGGCGTTCTGCACATAGTGCGGGCCGAGCTTGGAAATGCCCGACACGCCGAACGCGAGCAGGTCGAGGTCGGCCTGCGTCGAATAGCCCTGGAAGTTGCGGTGCAGCTCGCCGGCCTGCTGCGCGCGCGCGAGCTCGTCGTCGGGCTGCGCGAAGTGATCCATGCCGATGTAGACGTAGCCGGCGAACGCCAGCCGGCGGATCGCCAGTCCGAGCAGGACCAGCTTGGCCTGCGGCGTCGGCAGGTCGGATTCCATGATCCGACGCTGCGGAGCGAAACGCTGCGGCAGATGCGCGTAGCTGTACAGCGCGACGCGGTCGGGCCTGAGCTCGACCACCTTCTCCAGCGTCGCGGCGAAATTGAACGCGTTCTGCCGCGGCAGACCGTAGATCAGGTCGACGCTGACGGAGCGGAAGCCATTGGCGCGCGCGGCCTGGATCACCTCGCGCGTTTCCTCGTAGCTCTGCACCCGGTTCACCGCCTGCTGCACCGCCGGGTCGAAGTCCTGCACGCCGACGCTCATGCGGTTGAAGCCGAGCGCGGCCAGATGCGCCACGCGCGCCGCGCCGACCTTGCGCGGGTCGATCTCGATCGAGAACTCGCCGCCGTCCTGCAACGCGAAATGGCGCCGCGTCATCTCCATCAGGCGCGCGGCTTCGTCATCCGACAGGAAGGTCGGCGTACCGCCCCCCCAGTGCAGCTGCGACACCGGCAGCCGCGCGCCGAGCAGGCCGGCGACCATGCCCATTTCCTGTTCGACCTGGTCGAGGTAGGGAGCGCTGCGCGAATGGTTCTTGGTCGGGATTTTGTTGCAGCCGCAGTAGTAGCACAGCGTTTCGCAGAACGGGATGTGAAAGTACAGCGACAGCGGCGTGGCCGCATCGCGACCGCGCTCGCGCAGCGCGGCCGCGTAGTCGTCGGCGCCGAAGTCGCCGCGGAAACGGTCGGCCGTCGGGTAGGAGGTGTAACGCGGCCCGGCGACGTCGAAGCGGCGGATCAGCTCGGGCTGGAATTCGAGATTGGCTTGCATCATGATCGGGGATCATCCGACCTCGCTCGACATATCGTGTTGACTTGACGCAATAAGAACGCGATACGTCGCGGCCATTTGGCAACTGGATCTGGCACAGTCGCGCAACTGGCTCTTGCTGCTGCGCAGCAAAACAACTTTATGATGGCGCACCCTCGCATAAGGGGCCCGGCCGGCTGTGCGCCGCCGGGACCGAGACATGGCACAAAACCTAGAAAATTCAAAGGATTCGCTGCGCGCGCTGGCACTCGGTGCGCTCGGTGTGGTCTATGGGGACATCGGCACCAGCCCGCTGTACGCATTCAAGCAGGCGTTCGACCCGAGCGGCCACCTGCGCCTCAGCGTCGACAACATCTACGGCGTGCTGTCGCTCGTGTTCTGGGCGTTGACGGTGATCGTGACGGTCAAATACGTCGCGCTCGCGTTGCGCGCCGACAACGACGGTGAAGGCGGCATACTTGCGCTGATGGCGCTGGTGATGCGGCGCTATGCGCCGCGCACGCGCGGGCGCTACGTCGCGGTGATGCTCGGGCTGATCGGTGCGGCGATGTTCTACGGCGACAGCATCATCACGCCGGCGATCTCGGTGATCTCGGCGATCGAGGGCACCGCGATCGCCACGCCGCTGCTGCAGGACCTGGTGGTGCCGATCACCGCGGCGATCCTGATCGCGCTGTTCGTCATGCAGCGCCACGGCACCGAGGCGGTCGGACGCTATTTCGGCCCGGTGATGCTGCTGTGGTTCGCGGTACTCGGCGTGCTCGGCGCGGTGCACATCGCGCACCACCCCGGAATCCTGCAGGCGCTGAACCCGTGGTGGGGGCTGGACATGTTCATCCGTCGCCCCGGGCTGGCGATGTTCCTGCTCGGCGCGGTGTTCCTCGCGGTCACCGGCGGCGAGGCGCTGTACGCCGACATGGGCCACTTCGGCCGCGTGCCGGTGCAGCGCGCCTGGCTGTGCGTGGTGATGCCGGGGCTGCTGCTGAACTATTTCGGCCAGGGCGCGCTGGTGCTGACGCATCCGGAAGCGGTGAAGAACCCGTTCTATTACCTGGCGCCGTCGTGGGCGGTGTGGCCGCTCGTGCTGCTGGCCACCGCGGCCACCGTGATCGCGTCGCAAGCGGTCATCACCGGGGCCTATTCGATGACCACGCAGGCCATCAAGCTGGGCTACCTGCCGCGCATCCGCGTGCGCTTCACCAACGAGCGCAACCAGGGCCAGATCTACGTACCCTTCATCAACTGGTTGATGCTGGTGTTCGTGCTGCTGCTGGTTTTCGCGTTCCGCAGCTCGGACAACCTGGCCGCGGCCTACGGGCTGGCGGTCAACGTGACCATGGTCACGACGACCATCTTCCTGTGGATGGTCGCCGCCTCGCGCTGGAACTGGAGCACGCGCCGCGTCAACCTGACGCTGGCGCCGCTGCTGCTGGTCGAGCTGCTGTTCCTGGCGTCGAATTCGATGAAGATCGACCACGGCGGCTGGTTCCCGCTGGTGTTCGGCGCCGCCACCTACACCATGCTGTCGACCTGGAAGCGCGGGCGCAGCCTGCTCAAGCGCCAGCTGCAGGAGCATTCGCTGGACCTGAAGGACTTCGTGCACAGCCTGTCGACCTACCCGCCGGCGCGAGTGGAAGGCACCGCGATCTACCTGACACCCGACGTCAACACCGTGCCGCACGCGCTGCTGCACAACCTCAAGCACAACAAAGTGCTGCACGAGCGCGTGTTCTTCCTGTCGGCGCAGACCGGCGACGTGCCGCATGTGGCACCCGAGGTCGGCGTGCACCTGACCGCGATGGAAGAGGGCATCTACCTGCTGCACGCCGAATTCGGCTTCAAGGACGAACCCGACGTGCAGCGCCTGCTGCGCGACTGCGAGCGCCTGTTCGGGCTCGAATTCCACCTGATGGAGACCTCGTTCTTCCTCGCCCGCCAGACCATCATCCCGTCCAAGATCCGCGGCATGGCGCTGTGGCGCGAAGTGCTGTTCGCATGGATGAGCCGCAACGCGCAGGAAGCCTCCGACTACTTCAGCATTCCGCCGAATCGCGTCGTCGAACTCGGCACGCAGATCGAAATCTGAAACAACCGTTAGCGATGCGCCATTTGCCACAGGCCACTGCTACGCTTGCGCGATGAACTGGATCAAGCCCTTCATCGCGCTGCTCGCGATCGTGAACCCGCTGGGGATCATCCCGTTCTTCATCGCGTTCACCGAGCACTTCACACCGGCGCAAAAGCAGCGCACGATCGTCGTCAGCGCGTTCTCGGCTTTCGTCGTCATCGCCGTCAGCGCGCTGATCGGCACCGATCTGCTGCGCTTCTTCGGCATCTCGCTGCCGTCGTTCAAGGTCGGCGGCGGCTTGCTGCTGCTGCTGTCGGCCATCAGCATGCTGAACGCCACGCCCGGCGCGGTGCGCACGGTGCCCGAGGAGGTCGACGAGGCGGTGGCCAGCGACAGCGTCGCGGTGGTGCCGCTGACGATTCCGCTGCTGACCGGGCCGGCGGCGATCTCGACCGTGATCATCTACGCCGACAAGGCGCACCGCCTGGTCGACCATCTGGTGCTGGTGTCCTACGGCGTCGTCATCGCGCTGGTCGTCGCGGCGAGCTTCCGCGCCGCCGAGCCGATCGCGCGCGTGCTCGGCAAGACCGGCATCAACGTGATGACGCGGCTGATGGGCCTGCTGCTGGCCGCGCTGGCGGTCGAGATGATGAGCGACGGGCTGCTCAAGCTGTTCCCCGGTCTGGTGCACTGACGCCGCGCCGTGGTGCGCCGCGTTTGCTGCGCTGCACCAATGTGATACGGGTTTTCCCCCGTGCCATTCGGCCGCGAAATGTCAATAATTCCACCATCGCGCAACGTTATGACGTTGCGAAGCGGTCAAAGAAGGGCATCGAGGAGACACACCACGAGGAGCAGACGCATCGCGTACCGCTCCCGCGCCGTCAGCGGCGACCAGGCTGAATCGGGAAAGCGCTGGGACTCAGGTTCCGGCGCTTTTTCTTTGCGGCTTTGTTATTCTGCAATTCCTGCCCCGCCGGCTCGCGCGGCGACCGCCCCGTTCACCGTCTGCCCGCCATGTTCCTGTCCGGCCTGCTTCCTCTGGCCTGCGCGTCGTTCGGCGCCGGGGTCGTCGATTCGATGGTCGGCGGCGGCGGTCTGCTGCTGGTGCCGACGCTGTTCTCGACCTTTCCCGACGCCTTGCCGGCCACACTGTTCGGCACCAACAAGGGCGGCGCGACCTGGGGCACCTCGGCGGCGCTGCTGTCCTTCCTGCGACGCGTGCGGCTGCCGTGGCGTACCGTGCTGCCGGCCGCGCTCGCGGCGTTCTTCGGCGCCTTGCTCGGCGCCTACGCGATCACCCGGATCGCGTCCGGGCCGTTCCGCAAGCTGCTGCCCTTCATCCTCACCGCCTTGCTCGGCTACACCCTGTGGCGCAAGGACATGGGCCAGCACCACGCGCCGCGCGCGCCGGGGCGCGCCACCGCGCTGCTGGCGGCGGTGGGCGGCGCCGCGATCGGCTTCTACGACGGCTTCTTCGGGCCTGGCACCGGCAACTTCCTGGTGTTCATGTTCGTGCGTGGATTCGGCTTCGATTTCATGCACGCCGCGGCGAGCGCGAAGCTGGTCAACGTCGCCTGCAACCTGGAGA
>JAKAHP010000197.1 GCA_021825505.1 Pseudomonadota bacterium | reverse complement strand
GGCGCATTGAGCGCCGCGCAGCTGCGCGGCATGCGCAGCCGCGGCGGCCGGCTGCTCGGCTGAATGGCGGTGCGGCGGCTTCCGTTAAAAGCCCTGCGTTTGACGCTCGCTGCGGTTTTTGCTACTGTTGCAGTGCAATGATCACTTCTGCGACCACCTGGCTGAGCTCGGCGCAAGCGCTGACTGCGATGCAGCGCGCCCACATGCTGCGGCTGCTACGGGTGGACGTCGAGCGGCGACTGCGCCCCGCGCGCACCTGAACGCCCTCGACCAGCCCCTGCCGAAGGGGCTTTTGCGTTGCTCCGGCAGCGCACGCACTGACCGCAATCCGCCCGTTTCCCGTTCCGCATCACCCGCTGCCGCGCCGCCCGGCGCCGCAGCAGCCCCACCGGACACAAGCCATGTTGAAGAACCCGCAGACCAAATACCGCCCGATGCCCCCGGTCGGCCTCAAGGATCGCCGCTGGCCCGACCAGGTCATCACCCAGGCGCCGATCTGGATGAGCACCGACTTGCGCGACGGCAACCAGGCGCTGTTCGAGCCGATGGACGCCGCGCGCAAGATGCGCATGTTCAAGACCATCTGCGCGGTCGGCATCAAGCAGATCGAAGTCGGCTTCCCGTCGGCGTCGCAGACCGATTTCGATTTCGTGCGTGAGCTGATCGAAGGCGGCCACGTGCCCGACGACGTCACCATCGAGGTGCTGACGCAGGCGCGCGAGGACCTGATCCGCCGCACCTTCGAATCGCTGCGCGGCGCCAGACAGGCGATCGTGCATGTGTACAACGCCACTGCCGAGAACTTCCGCCGCATCGTGTTCAACGTCGACGAAGCCGGCTGCACGCGCATCGCGGTCGACGCGGCGCGGCTGATCAAGCAGCTCGCCGCCGAGCAGCCCGATACCCGCTGGACCTTCCAGTACAGCCCCGAAGTGTTCAGCGGCACCGAGCTGCCGTTCGCGCTCGAGGTGTGCAACGCCGTCACCGAAGTGTGGCAGCCGACGCCGCAGAACAAGGTGATCTACAACCTGCCGGCGACGATCGAGATGAGCACGCCGAACATCTACGCCGACCAGGTCGAGTGGATGCACCGCCACCTCGACCGGCGCGACAGCATCGTGCTGTCGGTGCACCCGCACAACGACCGCGGCTGCGCGATCGCCGCGGCCGAGCTCGCGGTGATGGGCGGTGCCGACCGCATCGAAGGCTGCCTGTTCGGCAACGGCGAGCGCACCGGCAACGTCGACCTCGTCACGCTCGCGCTGAACCTGTATTCGCAGGGCGTCGACCCGGGGCTGGATTTCTCCAACATCAACGCAGTCGCGCGCACCGTCGAGGACTGCACCCAGCTGCCGATCCACCCGCGCCACCCCTACGTCGGCGACCTCGTGTTCACCGCCTTCTCCGGCTCGCACCAGGACGCGATCAAGAAGGGCCTGGCGGCGCAGAAGCCCACCGCGTTGTGGGAAGTGCCCTACCTGCCGCTCGATCCGGCCGACCTCGGCCGCACCTACGATTCGGTGATCCGCGTCAACAGCCAGTCGGGCAAGGGCGGCATCGCCTACCTGCTCGAAGCCACCTACGGCCTGGTGATGCCGCGCCGCCTGCAGGTCGAGTTCAGCGGCGTCGTGCAGCGCCACACCGACAGCACCGGCGCCGAAGTCACCGCGCAGCAGCTGTGGGAACTGTTCAACGAAGAGTATGTGCAAAGCGACGAGCCGCTGCGCTACCTCACCCATCATCTGAGCGAAAGCGGCCACCAGCAGGGCATCCGGCTCGAGGTCGAGATCGACGGCCGCCCGGTGAGCCTGCGCGGCGAAGGCAACGGTCCGATCGACGCGGTGGTGCGTGCGCTGCATCTGCCGCTGCAGGTGCAGAGCTACGAGGAGCGCAGCCTGGGCCACGGCGCCAGCGCACGAGCCGCGGCGATGGTCGAGGTCGCGCTCGAGGACATGGCAACGACCACCTTCGGCGTCGGCCTCGACCCCAACATCGTCACCGCGTCGATCCGCGCCATCGTCTCCGGCGCCAACCGCCTGCTGCAACGCGCCGACGACGCGACGCGCGCGGAGCTGTTGAAAACGATGCAGGCCAAGCTGCGGGCCGCAGCTTGAGGGGTTGCCCCCCTGAGCAGCCGGGCGCGAGCCCGGCTGCATCCCCCACCTCGCCGCTTGCAAGCGGCTCGGATTCGACAGGCGCGCGAACACGCGCAGGCGTGTTCGCTGGTCCTGTCTCATCCCCTCGGGGGGACTGCTCGCCCCCTTGGGGCGGCCCTGCGGGGGCTCGCATGCCTGGCATGACACGGCGTTGCGCTTCGGGGCTGGCGGCAGGCTTCCACCTGAAGCGTCGACGCGCTCCGGCTGAAATGGCCGCGGCCGGCCTTGCGCTCCGGGGCTGGTGGCTGGCTTCCACCTGAATCGCTGACGCGCTCCGGCTGAAATGGCCGCCGCCGGCCTTGCGCTTCGGGGCTGGCGGCAGGCTTCCACCTGAGTCGCTGACGCGCTCCGGGGCGGGATGCCCGGGTCGGGGAAATGCCCAGCGTGGCGCCGCGGGGAAGGCGGGAATGCTTGCGCTGGTGCCAGGCGTTCCTATCCTTGGAGCGTCGGGGTCCGGCGCAGCAGGCCCGGCGAGGGCTTGTCCATGCGTTCGTCCATCGTGCCATTCGGAACTGTTGGCGCCGCCGCGTCCGGGGCCGTACGGAGCCCTACGGGGGGTGTGAGATGGTGACCAAGCCCGGAAATCTGGCACTCGTTGCGGTCTTGATGCTGCGTGCCGGCGTCAGCGGCGCCGAAGTGGCGCCGACTGCCGTGTTCCTGCGCGCCGGCGAGGTGTGCGTGCTCGGCGAGCACGCGCCGATGCGCTGCGTCACCGGTGACGGCGCCGCCAAGGACACCCCGAAATGGGCCCCCGACGGCCAGCGCATCGCGTATCTGCAGCGCTCCGGTCTGCACGACATGTTGGCGTTGGCCGTCGTGGTGGATGACCAGGGCAGCGTGCTGCAGCGCGTCCCGATCGCACCGATCGGCCCGGGCAATGCGATCAACAGCACGATGAACTCGGTCGTCGGCCTGCGCTGGATCGGCGCGCGGCGCGTGGTGGTCGAGGGGCATCTCAATCCGTCGTATAGGGCGTACGTGGTGCTCGATTCCGGGTCGGGACAGACGGTGGCCGAACTCGGCGACCAGGCGCTGGGAGCCGGGTTTTCTGCCGATGGGATGCATTGGGCAAACGTCAGCGGCGTTCCGCACTTCGCGACTCCGGCCGATACGACACCGACGCTGGAGATCGACAGTACCAAAGTCCTTGTGCTCAAAGGTGGCGACGAGTCCTTCGCGTCACCGCCGCGCTGGTCGGACGATGGTCGCCAGGTGGCGATCCTGATCCGGCGCGGCGACGACGGTCCGGTGACGCGGCTGGCGCTGGCCCACGTGGCGGCAAGGGACGCGCGGGTGATTCGCCTGCCGTTCAGCGACGCGCGCGTCGAGCTGCGCTGGTGCGCAGGAGAACCCTGCGTGATGCGCCAGGTTTCCGACCCAACGCCGCGCGTCGCGCTGCCGGGCATCAGGCCGTTGCGCGCGCAGTGGTGGCGTCTGCATGACGGCGCATGGACTCAAGCGCAGACCCCGCATCACGCGGCGAACCCCGGGCCTGACGCCCGGCGCGCCGCGCTGCTCGAGCGGGTCCGCGAGATCGGCGGGACCGACATCGACGTGCGCTGAAAGTGCCTCGTCGGCTGGCTGTCGGCGCCTGCTTCGCGTGACGTCGTTAGTCCGTGTGGGGTTTAGGGTTGAAGGCGGCGGGGCGCGTCCCTAAGCTCGTCACCGATGGGCATTCACGGTGACAGGGAAAGGAAGCGCGATGGGCATAGGCGTCTGCAATCTCGAAATCGTCCGCGACCACGCGACGGTCGACCGCTATTCGGCGATCCGGCTGCACATCGATCTGCCGATCGAAGCGTCGCAGTTCGCCAGGCTGCACGAGCTGCTCGACGGCCGGAACTGGCTCGAGGTCGAAGGCATCCTGGTGCGGCAATACCCGCAGTACGCCCTGCTGCTGAAGCACTGGATCGACGCCTGTCGCCTGCGCGCCGCGGGCGCGGGGCCGGCGCCGGTGCATACCTGAGCGCGCGGCGCCCGCCACGGCGGGCCGGGCTCAGAACCCGTCGGTCGACGTGAACAGGCCGACGCGCAGGTCTTTCGCGGTGTAGATCTCGCGGCCGTCGACACGCATCACGCCGTCGCCGATGCCCATCACCAGGCGGTGGTTGATGACGCGCTTGAGGTCGATCTGGTAGCTCACCAGCTTGGCGCCGGGCAGCACCTGGCCGGTGAACTTGACTTCGCCGACACCCAGCGCGCGGCCGCGCCCGGGCGCGCCCATCCAGCCGAGGAAAAAGCCGACCAGCTGCCACATCGCATCGAGGCCGAGGCAGCCGGGCATCACCGGATCGTTCTCGAAATGGCAGCCGAAGAACCAGAGGTCCGGGCGGATGTCGAGTTCGGCGCGCATTTCGCCTTTGCCGTAATGGCCGCCATGGTCCGCGATGTGGGTGATGCGGTCCATCATCAACATCTGGTCGAGCGGCAGCTGGGCGTTGCCCGGACCAAACAGACGGCCGTGGCCGCAGGCGACCAGTTCTTCGTGGGTGTAGGAGGATTGGGGTTTCATGCCCGCCTTTCGCAGTCGAACCCCGCAGTTTAGCTTGCCCGGCACCGCGCGCGACGCGCGTCCCGGCTACACTGGCCGACCATGATCGGACGCCTGCACGGAACCCTGCTCGCCAAGACCCCTCCGCAGCTGCTGGTCGACTGCGGCGGCGTCGGCTACGAAGTCGACGTGCCGATGAGCACGCTGTACAAATTGCCCGAGCTGGGGAAGCCGGTCACGCTGCTGACCCACCTGGCGGTGCGCGAGGACGCGCACCAGCTGTTCGGCTTCGCCACGGCGGCCGAACGCGACGCGTTCCGCGCGCTGATCCGCATCAGCGGCGTGGGCGCGCGCATCGCGCTGGCGCTGCTGTCGGGACTGAGCGTCGACGAGCTGGCGCAGGCCGTCACCGCACAGGACAGCGCGCGGCTGACGCGTGTGCCCGGCATCGGCAAGAAGACCGCCGAGCGCCTGCTGCTGGAACTGCGCGGCAAGCTCGGGGCCGACCTCGGCGGCGGTGGCGGCACGGCAGCGGCCGCGGCCGGCCACGGCGACGTGCTCGCCGCCCTGCTCGCGCTGGGCTATTCGGAGCGTGAAGCCGGCGCCGCCGTCGCCAAGCTCGAGCCGGGCAGCGGCGTCGACGACGGCATCCGCCAGGCGTTGAAGATTCTCGCCAAGGTCTGAGCGCGGAGCCCGCGATGAGCATCGAACCCGACCGCCTGCAAGCGCCGCGCATCGTCAGCGCCGGCTCGGCCTCGCCGCAGGAAGACGCGGTCGAGCGCGCGCTGCGCCCGCAGCTGCTGGCCGACTACATCGGTCAGGCCAAGGTGCGCGAACAGCTCGACATCTTCATGGGCGCGGCGCGCAAACGCGGCGAGGCGCTCGACCACGTGCTGCTGTTCGGCCCGCCGGGGCTGGGCAAGACGACGCTGGCGCACATCATCGCGCGCGAGATGGGCGTGGGCCTGCGTTCGACCTCGGGCCCGGTGCTCGAGCGCGCCGGCGACCTGGCGGCGCTGCTGACCAATCTCGAGCGCAACGACGTGCTGTTCATCGACGAGATCCACCGGCTGTCTCCGGTCGTCGAGGAAATCCTCTATCCGGCG
>JAKAHP010000009.1 GCA_021825505.1 Pseudomonadota bacterium | reverse complement strand
CATCCGGCGCGCTGCCGCCGCCGGCCGCCGCCAGCGCGGCGCCGAGGCGCGCGCGCGGCAGCGTGGCGGCAAAGGCGCGGCCGGTCGCGGTGTCGAACAGCGACATCACGTTGCCGACGCGCAGCGCGATGTGCAGCGGCTGCCGGGCTTCGATCAACCGCACGACGGTGGGGCCGAAGTTGCCCCAGACCGCCAGCGCCACCGCATGCCCGGTGCGCGCCGCGAGTTCATGAAGCACCGGTTCGGCCACGCGCAGGGGATCGAGCTGCTGCAGCGCGGTCAGACCGATGCGCAGCGCGGCCGGTCCCAACGCGTAACGGCCGCTGCCGTCGAGCTGCTCGACCAGGCCGAGACGCCCGTAGCTGACCAGGTAAGGGTGGGCGCGCGATGCACTGAGTCCGGCGCGCGCGGCCAGTTCCTTCAGCGGCAGCGCCTCGGCGCTGTCGGCCAGTGCCAGCAGCAGGCGGCCGCCGACTTCGATCGACTGGATGGCGCGCTGGGTCTTGTCGTCTTGCGGCATCGCAGGGTGTGCGCGGGAAGGCAATAGCGGGATGGTAGACGAGACGCGCGCGGCGCCGCGATCGAGGACGGTAATCGATGGAACGCGATATATAGATGAAAAGATGTGTGATCGCGTGTTTTCACCTAGAAACATTTAGCCGGGTACTGCTACCGTCGTGTCCGCGGTTCGATGGCGGATGCCAGGTCGTCCCGGATGGGGTTCAGCGGGGCGGCGTGTGCTGAAAATATTCCAATCGAGGAGCACGACGATGAAGCGTCTGTACTTTCTGGTCGCCGATGTCGCGGCCGCCCATCGCCTGGTCGATGCGCTGCTGCTGGCGCGCATCCCCGAGCGACAGATCCATCTGGTGGCACGGCCGGGCACCGCGATGGCCGGACTGCCGGCGGCCGGGCTGACGCAGACCAGCGATCTGATCCCGGCCCTGGAACGCGGCATGGGCCTGGGCAGCCTGACCGGGGCCGGCGCCGCGCTGGTCGCGGTGGCGACGCCGCTCGATCCGGCGCCGTCGACCGGTGCGCTGGTGGTCGGGTTGGCCCTGGCGGGCATGGTGCTCGGCGCCTGGATCAGCGGCATGATCGGCATCAGCGTCGACAGCCCGCGACTGCGGCGCTACCGCGGCGCGGTCGACGGTGGCCGGCTGCTGCTGATTCTCGACGTGCCGTTCGAGCGCGCGGCGCACATCGAGACCCTGCTCGCCGAGGTCGACCCGACGCTGCAGCCGCAAGGGGCCGAGCCGACGGTGCCGGCGTTTCCCTGATTCGGATCGCGCCGCGCTGCGCTTCAGGCCTGCGCCGACGCGTCGGCGCAGCGCGCCTGCAGCGCGCTTATCGACGCCGCCTCGCCGCGTACGCGGAACACCGCGCCGGCTTCGTCGGCGCTTTCGTCCAGTACCTGGCACTCTGCGTAGATTTCCCGCCGCAACTGCTGCGCCGACCACGGCACGCGCAACTCGGATTCGACCAGGCCCTGCTGGAAGAATTCGAGGATGCGCGAGCGCAGGCGCGCGACGTCCTCGGGCCGGCGCGCGCTGAGCACGATGCATGCCGGGTAGCGCGCGTGCAGGTCGCGCTCCAGCGCGGCCTGCGCCTGCGCGTCGCCGACCTGGTCGATCTTGTTGAACACGCGCAGTCGCGGCACGTCCAGTGCGCCGATCTCGCTCAACACGTCGTCGGTGACCTGGCGCTGACGCTCGAAGCCGGGGTCGCTGGCGTCGATCACGTGCAGCAGCAGCGCGGCGTCCAGCGCTTCGTCGAGCGTCGACTTGAACGACTCGACGAGGCCGTGCGGCAGGTTCTTGATGAAACCCACGGTGTCGCTGACCAGCACCCGCGGCACGCTCGGCGGCTGCAGCACGCGCACCGTGGTGTCGAGGGTGGCGAACAGCTTGTTGGCCACCAGCACCTCGCTGCCGGTGAGCGCGCGCATCAGCGTCGACTTGCCGGCGTTGGTGTAGCCGACCAGCGCGACGCTGGCGACACCCTGGACGGCCTGGCGGCGCGCACGCTGCGTCTGGCGCTCGCCTCCCAGCGCGTCGATTTCCATCTGCAGTTCGGCGATGCGGTCGCGGATCTTGCGCCGGTCGAGTTCGGTGTGCGATTCGCCGGCGCCGCGGCCGCCGACCCCGCTGCGCTGGCGCCCCTGCGGACCGGCCAGCTTGGCCGCCTCGCGCAGCCGCGGCGCCATATAGCTCAGACGTGCGATTTCGACCTGCGCGCGCGCAGCGCGCGAACGCGCGTGCCGATGGAAGATCTCCAGGATGACCATCGTGCGGTCCATCACTTCGCAGCCGACCGCCTTTTCCAGGTTGCGCGCCTGGGATGGCGAGATCTCGTGATCGATCAGCAGCACCTGGATGCCGTCGAATTCCTCGCGCGTCGAGTGTCCGGGCGCATCGTCGTGCGCGCTGCCGGCATGGCTGGCGACATAGTCGCGCACTTCATCGCGCTTGCCGGTGCCGAGGTACGCGGTGGTGTCGAAGCTCGCGCGCTTTTGCACGAAGGTCTGCACCACCCGGTAACCGAGGGTCTTGGCCAGCTCGCGCAACTCCGCCAGCGAGGACTCGAAGTCGGCGTCGCTGACGTCGGGCAGTTGCACCGCGGCGACGACGGCGTCGAGCGGCTGGTCCTGGGGGGCGGCTGGCATGGGGTGAGGGCGTGGCAAAGGCAACCCCGCATCGTACGCGTATGGCAACGCGCGTCGCCGCGCGCTGCAGCGGCCGCCCTGCACGCGAATGTACTGTGTGATACAAAAATGGCCTGGCCACCCGCGCATGCCCGGCGCCGACGGCCACTCAAGGAGACCAAGCATGCAAGGCCCGCACCTCGTCTATTTCGCCGACCCGATGTGTTCGTGGTGCTGGGGATTTTCCCCGGTGATCGACGCCATCACGGCCCGCTTCGGGGCGTCACTGCCGATTCGACTGGTGCTGGGCGGACTGCGTCCGGGGACGCGCGCGCCGATGGACGCGCGCGAGCGCGCCGAGGTTCGCCACCACTGGGAGCATGTGCACGAGGCGTCCGGCCAGCCATTCGATTTCGGCCTTTTCGAGCGTGAGCGCTTCGTCTACGACACCGAGCCGGCCAGTCGTGCGGTTGTCGTGCTGCGTCGCCGCGGCATGTCGACGGCGCTGGATGCGCTGCAACGCATCCAGCGCGCGTTCTACGCGCAAAACCGCGATGTCACCGCGCTCGAGACACTGGCCGAGGTGGCGGCCGAACTGGGGCTGGACGCCGCGACCTTCGGCGACGAGTTCGCCAGCGTCGATGCGTTGAACGAGACGCGCGCCGATTTCGCACTCGCCCAGGCGGCCGGCATCCGCGGTTTTCCGACGCTGATCGCCGGCCATGGCGATGATCAACGCTACACGCTGGTCACGCACGGCTTCCAGCCCGCGCAGCGCGTCCTCGCATCGCTCGATGCCTGGTTGGACGACAACGCGCGTGGCGCCGACGAGGGTCGCGGTCGCGCCTCCAACGGCAAAAGTATCTGAAAGATACTAACGTAACTGTTTTATTTTGTTCATAAAATGGGAATTTTGCACATGTAAAGTCGCCTCCATCCGATACGGCGCGCATGCACGCCACAACGATTTGGAGGCCACGATGCAACAGCAACTCCCGGCGGCGGTCGAAGCGCCCCATCCGACAACACCGACGAGCGCACGTCGCGCGTCGCCGAGCGAGGCGGCCACCGACCGCATCGCACGCGCCAAGAAGGCCTACAGCGTGCGTCGCGCGAGCCTCGAGCGCCAGGACGGACTGGGCCTGATCGACAACGCAGCGCCCCAGGCCGGAGATCTGGTGCTGGCGCGGGTCGCGCATCTGGGCATGCATCAGCACCTGGAGTCGGCCGACGGGCGGCGCCAACGCCTGTGGCCGGGCGACGAGATCATCGTGGCCTATGGCCAGCGCTACGCGCCGGATCAGTTCGAGGCCACGATTCCGGACGACCTCGCTCCTTGCCAGCTGGTGGCCGGTGGCGGCGTGGCCGCGCGCGTGCTGAGCCGGCACGCCAGCGTCAAACCCGCGACGCAGATCGAACCGCTCGGTCTGCTGGCGGATGCACGCGGCGTGCTGAACCTGCAACGCAGCGCCCTGGGCCCGGCGCGCGGACGCGCGGCCTTGACCGTGGCCGTGCTCGGCTCCAGCATGAACGCCGGCAAGACCACGACCGCGGCGCATGTCATCGCCGGGCTCAAGCGCGCGGGACTGCGGGTCGGCGCGGCCAAAGTCACCGGCACCGGCGCCGGGGGCGACCGCTGGCTGATGCAGGACGCGGGAGCGTCGCCGGTCCTCGACTTCACCGACATGGGCTATGCGTCGACCGCGGGCCTGACACCGCAGGCCATCGAGCACATCCTGCTCGACCTCAGCGGCCACCTGGCGTCGACGGCGGTCGACTGCGCGGTGATCGAAGTGGCCGATGGCATCCTGCAACGCGAAACCGCAGCGCTGGTGCGCTCGCACCTGTTCGCGAAATACGTCGACGCGATCATCTTCGCCGCTCCCGACGCGCTCAGCGCCATCGCCGGCGCGACGTGGCTCGAGCAGGCCGGATTGCCGCTCGCCGCCGTCAGCGGCGTGCTCACGGCCTCGCCTCTGGCAACGCGCGAGGCCGGCGCGGCCTTGAACGTGCCAACCTTCGCCGTCGACGAACTGGCCACGCCGGGTGTGCTGTGCGCGATCGTGCCGAAAGTCGCCGAGCTGGTCGCGCGCAGCCCGTGGAAGCTCGGATGAGCACGCTCGCCCCCGCGCTCGAGCCCCCCGACACCGCGCGCACCGCCGCAGGCCTGCCCCATCGATTCCAGCCGGCGGCGCGCGCGCGCGGCGCCGGCCTGCTGGTCGCCGTGCACGGCGTGCGGCGCAACGCCGCCGAACAATGGGACGCCTTCGCCGACCACGCGCGGCGTGCGGGGTGTCACCTGCTGGTGCCGTGCTTTGACGCGCAGTCCTACCCCGACTACCAGCGCCTCGGGCGCCCGCAGCGCGGGCAGCGCGCCGACCTGGCGCTGATCGCGCTCGTCGACCAGCTCGCCGCTGAACATGGCTTCGACGCGGCTGACCTGTGCCTGTTCGGACACTCGGGCGGCGCGCAGTTCGTGCATCGGTTTGTCATGGCCCATCCGCATCGAGTCCGTCGCTACGCGCTGAGCGCGGCCGGGTGGTACACCTTTCCGGACGAGACGCTCGCCTATCCGATGGGTACAGGCGCGCTTCCAGAATCCTTCCCGCGTTTCGAATCGGTGCGCTATCTGTCGGTGCCCGGCCGTGTCTTCGTCGGTGAACGCGAGCACCGGCAAAGTCCCTTGCTGCGTCGCGGCGAGATGGTCGACGCCGCGCAGGGGCGTGACCGGCGCGACCGAGCGCGCCGCTGGGTCGGCGCCATGGGGGCAGCCGCACGCACGCATGGCGTGTCGGCTGCGCTGGACCTGATCGAACTGCCCGGCGCCGCGCACAGTTTCCGCGGCCTGGTGCAGCGCACGGCGCTGGCGTCGCGGGTCGTCGACTATCTATTCCTCGGCGACGGAGCTTCGTCCGATCGCCCGCAATGCTCGGAACACAACCATGTCGTCCAGCCCTGCGCTTGACCGCAACCAGTGCCTGCTGCTCGCCGCGCGCCTGTTCCGCAGCATCGCCCAAGGCGTGCTCGCCGCCGATTTCGCGCTGTATCTGCGCGCCAGCGGCTGGAGCGGAGCCCATATCGGCAGCGTGCTCGCCACCGGTCTGGCCTTTGCCGTGATGCTGACCCTGGTCGCGGCCATGAGCGACCGGTGGGGACGCAAGCCCTTTCTGCTGGGCTACGAATTGCTTTATGTGCTGTGCTGTGCCGCGGCGACCCTGGACCGTTCGGCCGCCGTGGTCGCAGTCGCGGCGATCGCAGGCAGCTTCGGCCGCGGCGCCAACGGCTCGGCCGGCCCGTTCGGCGCCATCGAGCACGCCTGGCTGACCCAGGGCGTCCAAGACGACAGGCAACTCTCCCGTGTGCTCGGGCTCAACTCCAGCCTCGGCTTCGTCGGCATGGCGCTGGGCGCCGCGCTGGGCGCCGTGCCGGGGCTTGGCAGACACGGCGGCACTCTGCCCGCCAATTACGTGCTGATCTTCCCGCTGGCGCTCGCGTTTGCGCTGGCCTGCCTGGCCTGCGTGGCCCTCGCGCGCGACCGTCATGCGCTCGAGGCGACGCCGATCGCACCCGAGGAAGAGCGCAGCCGGCGTCGTGGTGAGAATCGCAACCTGCGCCACCTTGGATTCGTCAACCTGCTGCAAGGTGCGGGCATCGGCCTGTCGGGGCCGCTCGTGTCGTATTGGTTCGCCGTGCGCTTCGGCCTCGGGCCGGCGCAGATCGCCCCACTCATGGCCGCGGGCTTCATCGCGGCCGCGCTGAGCACCCAGCTGGGCACGCTCCTGACCGCGCGTCTCGGACTGATGGGCACCATCGTGCCCTTGCGTGCCGCGGCCCTGCTCGCGCTCGTGTTGATGCCGCTGGCGCCTACGGCGGCGTGGGCGATGGCCGCCTATCTGCTGAACAAGACGCTGAACCGCAGCACCAACGGGCTGCGCGCCACGGTAACCGCCAAACTGGTGCGCAACCATCGCCGCGGCTTCGCCGGCGCCGTCACCTCCATCTCGCGCCAGATTCCGCGCTCCGTGGGGCCCGTCGTCGCCGGCCTGCTGATGGACGGCGGCTGGCTCGCCACCCCATTCCTGCTCGGTGCCGCGTTCCAGGCAGCCTATCTTTACCTGTACCAGGCACGCTTTCGCGCCGCCGCCGCGCCCGCGAGAATGCTCGAAATACAGGGGTAGGCGCGGCTTGTCGCGCTGCGCGCGCTGCTTGACCCTGGGCGCGAAGATGTCTCGGTCGCGACGCTAGGCTGCCTGGCATGCGCGTGATGCCATCCATCGTTTGGCGTGAACAGGTCCTGGCGGCGGCACTTCTCGCGTCGCTGTTGCTGCACCTCATCGTGCTCGACGGGTTCCGGGGCGAGCGCGAGGACGCCGAGCCGCAGCGTCGCCTCGGCGGTGACGGGCGCTTGAGCGTGCGGATCGATCGTGCACCCGCTGCCGCGGCGAGCGCTCGGCCCGGCGCCGCGCCTGGCGCGCACGCCGTGCCACCGCGTGCCGCGTTGCGGCCGCGTGCGCGCGCGAAGGCGCGCGCGTTGGCGCCGACGCGACCTGCCGAGGCGCGGGCCGGGCGCACCGATCGAGCGGGCACGGGGGCAGGTCTCGCCGCCACCGCGAGCCCAGCCGCGCAGGGTGCGAGCGCGCCGACTTCGCACATCCCGCTCTCCCCGCTCGACGACGCGGTCATGAAGCAGGTCGCGCGCCATTACGCGCAGCCGCACCACCCGAATCTGCCGGCCAGCACACCCCACGACCGGCTGGGCGAGGCCATACAGCGCGCCGCACGACCCGATTGCCTGCGCTCGCCGGCAGGCGGCCGCCTGCCGCTCGGCGGCCTGCTGGCGCTGCCCGGTCTGCTCTACGACGTCGCGACGGGCAACTGCGGGGTTTGAGCACGATGCGCGCTGAGCCGCGGTGGCGGCGCGCGCGCAGGGAACTTTTGCCGACGCGGGTGGTCTAGCTTGGGTCAATTTTGTCGGAGTGGCCCCGGGTGGAGCACGATATCGCGATCATCGGCGCAGGTGCGAGCGCCATCAGTCTGTTGGCGGCGTTGAAGGAAGAGGCCCTCGCCGCCAGCTTGTCGGCGATATCGATCGCTCTATGGGGCCGGCCCGAGTCGTTCGCGACGGGCGAGGTGTTCGGCACCGCAACGCCGGAGCATGGGGTCAACACGCCGGCGACGATGCTCGGGCTCACCGAAACCGACCCGGTGGCTTTCGTGCGCTGGCTAGAGGGGCAGGGCCGCACGGGGGATAGCTATCCCCCGCGCACAGCCATGGGCAGGTTCCTGGCGCAGAGTTATGGGCGACTGCTGGGCGGCCGCCAGCTCGACGTGACCGAGATGCGGGAGGAAGCGGTCGACCTGCAGGCGTCGGCTGCCGGGGCCTTCGCGGTGCTCGGCGCGCACGGCGCACGCGCGTCGGCCCGCTGCGTCGTGCTGTGCCTCGGTGCAGTGGCCGGGGGCGGCTTGACCCAGTTCGCCGGGTTGCGTGGCTATCGCGCGCGCGGCGCGGACGTGGGCCCGATCGATGGCGCACGGGTGTTGATCGCGGGTGCCGGGCCCAGCGCGATCGATGCGTTCCGCAACGCGATGGCCGGTGGAGCGCGCGAGGTCCACATGTTTTCGAGGCACGGCTACCCGCCGACATGTCAGAGTGCCGCGCCGTCCTATCTCCCGTCGCAGTTCACCTGGCCGACCTTGCAGGGCCAATGGCGTGCGGGAGCCCTCGGCATGAAGCGCGCGCTCGTGCTGTTTCGCCGCGAGTTGCGCGAAATCGGCCCGCGCGGTGAATACGAGCCCGCGATGACGAGGCTGGAGCGCGATGGCCTGACCAGCTGCCTGAGCTACCTGCTGCAGCGGGCTCGGCAAGCAGAGCTTCCCGTGCAGGATCTCCTCGTGACCACGCGCCCGTACATGCACAGGCTGTGGGGCGGCTTACGCATCGACGATCGTCGTCGCTTCGACCATGAATGGCGTTCGCTCTGGTCAGCGTGGCGCCACCCGGTCCCGATCGTGGTCTACCACCAGCTGCTCGACGCGGCGCGTGCCGGCCGCTTGCGTCTGCACCGCGTGGTGCAGGCCCCGATGCATGCGGACGGGCAGTTTTCGATCCGTCCGCTGGTGGGGCGCAGCGTGCACGCGCCCGTGCTGCTCGATGCGACCGGGGGCGCGGCGTGCGTGGACGCAGACGCCATGCCGCTGCTGCGGGCGTTGCACTGTCGCGGAATGGTTGACGTGCATCCCTGCGGGGGCATCGACATCGACCCCATGAGTCTGCAATGCCGCGTCCGCGGCCGGCATGTCCGCGGCCTGTTCGCCCTCGGTCCGGTGACCCGGGGCGCGCTGTTCTCGACCAATGCGCAGTGGTTCAACGCGCGATGTGCGGCCCATTGGGCGCGCTGGTGGGTCACCGAGGCCGCTTGTGCGAAGCGCGCGGGGCCGGGCGCTCAGGCACGTTGAGTGCAGGCCGTACTGCCCGTGATCTACCTCGCGGCGGGCTGGTGGCTCTCGCGCCTGGGTATCGATTTGCGGCGTGGCATGGCGCGCGTGCTGAGCCTTGCGGTCATTCCGTGCGTCATCGTGTTCCATGTCGCCGGTGCGACGGCCGAACTGGCTGTGTTGATGCTGTTGGCCCTGGCGTGGATGGTGGCTTTGTTCGTGCTGGGTCGATGGCTGAGCCGCGACCCTGTCGATGCGCTGTGTTTCTGCTATCTCAACATCGGCTGGCTCGGGTTGCCCGTCGCCGCATCCACGCTGGGTCCGCAAGCGGTGAGTCTGTTCACGGCCTTCTATATCGCCAGTTCGACCTTGGGCAACAGCCTGGGTCCGGCGTGGCTGCGGCAGCAGGGCCATGCCCCCGTCGCGCCCCCACGCACGGCGCGGCGTGCGGCGCTCCGCAGCACTTGCCTGCAAGCGTGGCGCACGCCCGCACTGCGCGCCTTCCTCGCCGGGCTCGCCGCGCTTCCGCTCGGGCCATGGCTGGTCGCGCACCTGGGCTGGTTGAACCAGGGCGCGCGCTTCCTGCTGGGACTGCTCGGCATGATGGTGCTCGGCAGCTGGCTGGCGCACGTTCCCGTGCGCCGAGCCGAACTGCTGCGCGCGCTGCCCCGTTTCGCGCTGCGCGCCCTGCTGTCGGTGTGCGTGCTGGCGACGCTTTGGCGCGGTGCGCGACTGGCCGGACTGCCTCCACTGACGACCGGTGCCGAAGCCTTGATCCTGCTATCGATCCTGCCCCCCGCGGCCAACATCGTGGTGCTCGAAACGGAGGTGCTGCAGACCGGGCGCTCAGCGCCCCGCATCGCGAGCGGCACCGTCTGGAGCCTCGGGGCGATTGCGGTGTTCGTGGCGCTTGGGCGGGGCGGTGCGTGAGCTGGGTCCATGCCGCTTGTGCCACCGGCATGGACGCCGACCGCCAACCCCGCGGTGTTCCCCAGCAGCTCCAAGGTGCTTCGGCGGCGCCGCGCCGAGCTTACGTGGCGCAAGCACTCGAATCATGCCGGCGACGCGCCAAGCGCGGGCACGAAGCACGAAACTACATCGTGGTGATGCGACCCCCTACCGAGGGTGAAGGAACTTCCGTTAAGCCGCACGTTCGAAACATATCCGGTCCTTCGCAGGCACTCGGTCCGACGACGGGCGCGCATGCCTCGATCGACTCTGCTGGACAACCACGATTGCGGAGCCGCACGTGAAAAATCGACTGACCTATTCAATCCTGGTTGGCATGTTGCTCGGCGTTATCGTCGGCTACGCCTGTCATGTTGGCGCGGGTGATGCGGAGTCGGCTCAGACGCTTGCCGGCTACTTCTCGATCATGACCGAGATCTTCTTGCGGCTTATCAAGATGATCATCGCACCACTGGTGTTCAGCACCCTGGTTTCCGGTCTGGCCGGCATGGACAGCATCTCCACCGCCGGACGCATAGGCTCGCGCACGATTGCCTGGTTCCTGTGCGCTTCGTTGATCTCGCTGGCCTTGGGCCTGACCCTGGCGAACGTGCTGCAACCCGGCGCCGGCCTCCATCTGGTGTCGAACGCCAAGGAGGCGGTCTCGGGGCTCGACACCGACGGGCTGACGGCGAAGAACATCCTGACGCACGCGTTCCCGACCAGCCTGCTCGATGCGATGGCGCGCAACAACATCCTGCAGATCCTGACCTTCTCGGTCTTTTTCGGGGTGGCGTTGTCGGCGCTGAAGAACGACTCACGCGTGAAGGTCGTGATCGATGCCATCGACGGCATGGTGCCGGTGATCTTGCGGCTGACCGATTACGTGATGTGGGTTGCCCCGCTCGGCGTGTTCGGTGCGCTGGCGTCGGTCGTGACGGTCCGCGGCCTGGGCGTGCTGGTGACTTACGGCAAGCTCATCGGCAGCTTCTATCTCGGGCTCGCGCTGCTGTGGGCGATCCTGATCGGTATCGGCTACGTGTTCCTCGGCAAGCGTGTCGGCACGCTGCTGAAGGCCGTGCGCGAGCCCGCACTGCTGGCGTTTTCGACGGCGAGCAGCGAGGCCGCGTATCCGCGCCTGACCGAGCAGCTCGAAGCATTCGGTGTCGACAAGAAAGTAGTGGGTTTCACCTTGCCGCTGGGCTATGCGTTCAATCTGGACGGCTCGATGATGTACCAGGCGTTCGCGGCGATTTTCATCGCCCAGGCTTTCGGTGTCGAAATGCCGCTTTCGCAGCAGATCCTGCTGCTGCTGGTGCTGATGCTCAGCAGCAAGGGCATGGCCGGCGTGCCGCGCGGCGCGGTCGTCGTGGTGGCCGCGGTGGCGCCGATGTTCAACTTGCCGGTCGCCGGCGTGGCGCTCATCCTTGCCATCGACCAGATCCTCGACATGGGGCGCACGGTGACCAATGTGATCGGCAACAGCGTGGCAACCGCGGTCATCGCGAAGTGGGAGACGGCCCGCGCGGACCGTCGCGAGCAACGCGCCGGACACAATTCCTGGCAGGAATCGAACAGCGGATATTGAACCTGCGCAAGGCGCAAGGCGCAAGGCGCTGTCCGAGCACGGCGTGAAATCACGGCCCGCCAAATCGTCCAGGCAGCGTCAGGTGCCTGGCCTGATTCACTCTGCGCTGCTTGGCTCCGCGCGGTGCAGATCCGTATGCAGCGCCGGGGTCCCGGCCAGGGTCTGCCACACCACGCAGTAGCGCTCGGTCAACTGCAGCAGCTTGTCGAGGGTCGCCGCGTCGGCGTCGGTGTCGAGGTCCAGCCGCAGCCGGATGGCGCGAAACCCGACCGGGGTCTCGCGGTCCAGCCCCAGCGTGCCGCGAAAATCCAGATCGCCCTCGGCATGCAGCGCCGCGGCGCGCAGATGCACGCCGAGCGCGGTCGCCACCGCGCCCAGCGTGACGCCGGCGCAGGCCACCAGCGCCTGCAACAACATGTCGCCCGAGCAGACCGACAGGCCGTCGCCTCCGGCTCCAGGGTGCAGCCCCGCGGTGACCATCGCGCGCGCGGTGTCGACGCTGCACTGGACGTCCTCGCCCAGCTGCCCATGCGCGTGCAGCGTGATGGTGGCGCTGGCCGGGTCTTCGCGGTAGCGCTGTTTGATCGGCGCCTGCAGCGCGCGCAAGGTGGTGCCATCCATCCAGGACTCCTTCCGGTAAAAATGCGTGCGGCGCACTCCGGCTTGAAAACCTCGGATGGCGCCGCTCCTCGACTGTCATGCACCGACTTTAGACCTGTTCGGAAACGCCGCGCAACCGGTCCGCAGTGACCAGCGCGCCGCGACATGCTCGCGCGACGATACCCGCCGGGCCCAGGAAGTGTCGGCGACTGTGCACCTTTCGGCGAGTTTGGCGTTAAGGACCTATAGTTGTCGATGAATATTTGGCCAGCGACTGCAGGAGGTCCATATGCGCAATCCGAAGCTTTCCGCGCTCACCGCGGTGGGCGTTTTCGCCTGCATATTGGCGCAGGGGGCCCCGGCGTACGCCGACGGCTGGCACGATCATGACGGCTACGGCCCGCTGGGTTTCCTCGCCGGCCTGGTCACCGGCGCTGTGGTTGCACCGTACGTCGCGCCGCCCCCGCCGGTGGTCTACGCGCCGCCGCCATACGTCTACGCTCCGCCGCAGCCGGTCTACGCGCCAAGCTACGTCTACGTCCCGGGCCCGGCATACCGCTGGCGCCGAGGCGACGACGAGCGTCGCCATTGGGAACGCGAGGACGATCGCTGACCGGCCGTTTGCCGGCGGCGGGCGCCTCCCGCCGGGTGACTGCCTTGCCTGGTCGTCGGCGAAGAGAGTCATGAGTCATAGGCGCTTGCCGGGCTGGTACGGGGTGTCCGGCGTTGCGGCCGCGCGCGCAAGGTCTGCGGTGCGGTGCACCGCGATCGGGCATCGTGGGGGTGTGAATGCGCGTCCGAGGTGCGGGCATCCCCAGCCCCGTGCGTGCTGGGCATGGGCGGCTCCATGGCGACTGGCACGTGGCTTGCTGTGGCACTTCGTCACACCAAGGCCCCGCATGCGACAACTGAACGAACACCCCCTTTCGAGCGGTTGCGCAGCCCCCCGGGCGCAGATCGGCATCGAGGTCATCCGGCGCCTGGCCGCGCAGCGCGACCTTGAGCGCTTCTTCGAACTGGCTGCGGCGGAAGCCGCACGCGTCTTGCATGCCGATGGCGCGGCGATGATCGAACTCGACGGTCCGACGCACCTGCGCTATCGCTTCTTCCAGGGACTTCCGGACGACTACCGGCGCCTGGCAGCAGGCTACCGATTCGAGATCGGCCAGGGAACCGCGGGCCTCGCGTTGCGCTGTGGCGAACCGGTGTTCACGGCCGATTACCCGAACAGCGAATATGCCATGCCCGAGTTCGTGCGCTGCGGCCTGGCGGCGAACCTGACGGTGCCCGTCGGCCCGTCCGACGACCGTCGCGGCGTCATCGCGCTGGCCTGGTTCGCCCGAATTCCCGAGCCGGCGCCCGACGCCGCGCAACTGGCGGTCGTGGCGATGGTGGCCGATCTGCTGTACTGGGCATTGCACCGCCAGCACCTGGAACTGAGTCTGCAGCAGCAGGCCCGGCACGACGCCCTGACGGGTCTGCCGAACCGGCGCTATCTGCTGGGGCATCTCGACACCATGCTGCGCCAGCAATCGCCCGGCGCCCCGCTCGCCGTGGCCTGGCTCGACCTTGACGGGTTCAAGCCCGTGAACGATTTGCACGGGCACGAACAGGGAGATGCCGTGCTCGGCATGTTCGCGGAACGTTTGCGCGGCGCGGTGCGCGAAACCGATTTCGTGGCCCGCCTGGGCGGCGACGAGTTCGCCGTGGTGTTCGGCGCGGTGCACGGCGAGCAGGAATTGCATGTCTTGCTGGATCGACTCAGCGCATGCCTGAATCGGCCCTACAGCCTGCGCGGCGGGATGACCGTGGAATGCCCGGCCAGCATAGGCGCCGCGTGGACCGGCGGAGCCTCGTCCGACGCCGAATCGCTGCTGCGCGACGCCGATCGGGCCATGTACTTGGCCAAGGGCCGGTATCGTCCCGAGCAGTCCGCCTGGCGCGTATTCTCGCAGCATCCCGCGGAGTTCGGTGCGCCCGCCGAGGCCGAGCTTCCCGGAGACCTGGAACTGCACTACCAGCCGGTGTTCGATGTAGAACGTGGCGAGGTGGTGCGCGTGGAAAGCCTGGCGCGCCTGCGCCGCAACGGGCAGCTGCTGGCGCCGGGACAATTTCTCGGTCAGTTCGATCCCCGCCAGCACCGGCGCCTGCTGGACGACGTGGTCGATGCGTCGTTGCACCAGCTGGCGCAGTGGGAGCTGCTGGGGCTGGCGGGTCTGGGCGTATCGGTGAATGTGGAGCCGCGTTCGCTGAGCGAGCCGGATCTTGCCAGGCGCGTCGCGGCGTCGCTTCAGCGTCACGGCCTGCATCCGAGCCGGCTGACGCTGGAAATCCTCGAGCGCGGCGAACTGCTCAGCCGCGATGCCGCGCTTCGCCAGCTCACGCTGCTGCGCGCCATGGGAGTACGCCTGTCCATCGACGATCTCGGCACAGGGCATTCCAGCTTGCTGCGCCTGCGCGGGTTGCCGATCGACGAGATCAAGCTGGACCAGGCATTCGTGCGCGATATCGCGCGCAACCTGCAGGACATCGCCTTTGTGCGAAGCGTGCACGAACTCGCCCACGGCCTGCATGTCCAGCTGGTCGCCGAAGGGGCAGAGAACGCGCAGGTCGTCGAAATCCTGCGCGCGTTGGGCATTCGCCATGTGCAGGGTTGGGGCATCGCGCGCGCGGTGCCGGCGGCGAAGTTACCGCGGTTGCTGAATCGGCTCCGGCATTGGCGCCCGGCAGCTGCGGATTCGGCGCTGGCGCTGGCCTATACGCGGCTCCTGAACCTGGATTCGCACATCCTCGGCCTGTTGCAGAACGCGCCATCGCACCTGCGCGTCCTCCGTCCCGGCGAAGCGATGTGCGCCGAGCTGGACTCGGCGCTGCACGAGGTTCCCGCGGCGCGCGACTTGGTGCGCCAGCAGCGCGTGCTGTTGGCCGACATGGCGCGCCACCATGAGCTCGACCTGCGGCTGCCGATGCGCCGTTACCGGCAACTCGGCGAGCGCGCGCGCGAATTGCTGGCGCTCGCCGCGCGCATGCAACCAGCTGAGGTCTGAGCGGCGAGCTGCTCGCGAACTCGACCGCGGCCTGCGGCGCGTCTCGTGACAGCATTTGCACCTATCGGGGCAGGGAGACTCCGTCAACTTGAAACAGCTGCGGGCGGCATATACAATTCACCATATGCATTGCCGAGGAGCCACGCCATGCCCATGCCATCGCGACCATCCCGCGCCAAGGAAGCCAGACTGTTTCGCAATAACCGCAGTCAGGCTGTGCGGATCCCAGTGGAGTTCGAGTTGCCGGGGGATCGCGTACTGATCCACCGCGAAGGCGACAGGCTCATCATCGAACCAGTGACCGGGCCAACGAATATCGTCGAACTGCTCGCGCAGTGGAGGCAGCAAGCGCCGCTGGGGCCTGAAGATCAGTTTCCGGCCATCGAGGACGTGCCCGCCGAACCGGAGGACATTTTTTGACCGGATATCTGCTGGACACGAACATCATCAGCGATGTGATCCGCAGCCCGGATGGGCCTGCGGCACGTCATATCGAAAACGTCGGACCGAAGGCGATCGTCACCAGCATCATCGTCGCGGCGGAATTGCGCTATGGCTGCGCAAAGAAGGGCTCGGCCAGGCTTTGCGCCAGAGTGGAGGGAATTCTTGCAACCATCCCGGTCATGCCGCTGGAGCAGCCCGCCGACTCGGCGTATGGCCGCATACGCGCTGAGCTGGAAGCAGCTGGCCGGTCGATCGGCATGAACGATCTGCTGATCGCCGCGCAAGCCCATGCGCTCGGCCTTACGCTGGTGACGGACAATACGCGCGAATTCAGCCGCATCCGCGGCCTCAAGATGGAGAACTGGCTGGAAAGGTAGCGAAGCCTCTGCGGCAAGGGATGCCACCCTGCCGGCCGCCGCCGCAGGCGAGCGCGGCCCGCGGGCGAATGGATCACCGTGGCCGCGCCAGATCGTCAGGTCGTAAGCGATGGACCCTGGTCGGCGGTGGAGCTGCGCTGGTTGACGGTCGCCCGGGTGCCGTTGGTGGTCTGCCCTCGAGCAGCTGTGGCTGCTCGAGTACGGAAAACATTGTCCACGGAGCTCGTTCAGTGGCCGATCAACCCGAGCAAAGCGTGAAGGTTGTCGATCGTGTGCCGCGGCGGCGCCGATCCGGGGTGCAGAGCTTGCTCGTCGCGCTCGACATGAACTTCCGCAACCTGTGCTGCGCGCGCCGCCTCGATATCCTCGGCGGCGTTGCCGACGAACCACGCCCGGTCGGCGCGTACTGAGAGCGCGTCGAGACAGGCCAGGATGCCGTCCGGGCTGGGCTTGGGCCGGATGCTCCGTTCGGCGTCGGCGACGACGACGGCACCGAAGGGAGCGTCACCGAGCAGGGCAAGCTCGGCCCTGGCGATGTGCAGCGGCGCATTGGTCACGATGCCGAGGCGGATGCCCAGGCTGTGCAACTTGCCGAGGGCGTCGATGTCGTCGAACGCGGTGGTGAAGCGCGCTCTGCGTTCCGGCCGATCATGGCGCGCGAAGGCTGGCCAGAAGGACAGGGGGTCGACATCGAAGCGGGTGCGGATGATGGCGTCACGGTCCGCCCCGAACCAGAAGGCGTCGATCGCCGCCTGATCGGCCCGGCGCCGAAACTCGCGCAAGGTGCTTGCGACCACCCGGTATCGATACGCGGGCCGGGTGGTGACGAGCGTGCCATCAAGATCGAACAGAACGGCTTTCATCGCTTCTCCGTGCGGTGCATGGCCGCGTCACATCGGCGAGCCGCGCCATGGCTCGCGTTGACAGGGTTGGAGTGTTGAGGAACAGCCGGGTTCCGCCGGTGGATGGTGCTCGACCCGAGCCCGTCGAACCGTGATGCGCTACCTGCTCGACACGAACATGGCTTCCGCCCTGGTGCGCCCCCCGCAGGGGCGGATCGCGGATCATGTTCGCAACGTGGGCGAAACGAAGGTCTGTACCAGCGTCGTCGTCGCGGCCGAGTTGCCGAGTTGCGTTACGGCGCAGCGAAGCAGCCACCGCGGAAAACAAAAAAGCCAGGCACCGCGAAGTGCCTGGCTTTTTTGCTTGATCTGGTTGCGGGGGCCCGCATTGAACGTTGGTTGACGGTGGTCCGACTGAAGCTGAGGTGAGGTGCCAGGAGCGCATGCGTGCGTCAGAATACATCGGCCTGCAAGCGCACGCTCTGCGCTGTTGCGCGCACTTCGCGCATGCGTCCGTGAGCGGGAAGCACCTTCTCGTCCACGGCCACCATTCCGGCGTCTTGCAATGCGTCGAGATCACGTTTGACCGCGCTGCGATCGCGGTGCAGGCGCTGGGCGATGGCGGTGATGGATCCGGGCTGCTCCTTCACGGCGCGAAACAGTGCCAGTCGCGCGCTGGTCATCAGACGCATCATCTCCGCCGGGTCCTCGAAGCGAAAGACACGTTCGGCCGGAAGGCGTTCGCCGCGGTCAAGTGCCTGGGCGATACGACGTCCATGCTCGAAGAACGCCTGCTCGTTTCCCGTGGTGATGGTGAGTTTGGTCATCGGGTGCTCCTCAACGCGATCCAGTCTTGCTCGAAGCGCGCTGGTGATTCTCCTGTCGAAGACCGAGGCCGATTGCCTCCGTCTCCAACATAGGAATCACGACTCCTCCCAACCTGCGCTGCCCCTCCCGTCGTTCATGTCGTGGCCAGCAAGTGTTCGACTTCGGCAAAACTCTGCGGGCGCTCGCTGGTTTCAAAGGTGATGCCGAGCTGACGGCCGATCTGCGTGACCGAGAAAATGCCCCGCACGCTCGGCGTGTGGCGGCGCTCGACCACGAGTGCGTGCTGGCGCCCACTTTCCGAAAGGGTCTTGACGATGTCGCCAACGCTGGAGTGCAGCACGTCCGCGTAATCCAGCACCTGAATGTGATCGGGCCGGATCATCACCCGCTCGATCGCGACCGCGTCACGCGACACGCCGTCCTCGACCGCCACGCGGATCGGCTTTTCGCCGAGCAAGTCCCGTGCGGTCACCAAGCCGAGTATCGAATCGTCGCCATCGACGATCAGGAGCAGTCGCACATGGGCGTGAATCATGCGCTGCTGGGCAGCTTCGACACTGGCGTCCGGCGTGATCGTGACGGCACGCACCTGGCGCAGGTCCGTCATCACCGAGGTCGCCGGCGCGTCCATGTCGACATGCGCTGAGCGCCCGGGATCCACCTCGCACAAGCGCGCATGAGGCGGCAGGATGCTGGTGTGAAGACTGCGATACATACCCATGCTCGTTCCTCATGCGGGCGACATGCCCGGATCCTGTGCTGACTTTAGGCGCCTGCGGTTTTGTGCGTTGTTTCAAGCTGTGGCAAGGCGACGAGACAGCACCGTATTTCAATGTGCGGCAGCGGTCGGCGCAAGCAATCCGGCCTGGCGGAGCAGGGGGCTCGCGGCGCGTTCCGGAAGCCGACGAGCGCGCGCAGATTCGACGCGGAGCGCAGCAGCGCAGGGATTTTGTAACAGCGGCCCGCTTCGCTGACTGCTACCTTGTGCGATCCAACGGGCAGTTCGCACGCGCCGCCCGTAGCCACCAGAGGGGTCCTCATGTCCCACAGCACCCTAACCACGTCCCACGCCGCCGCACGCTGCGCGCAAGGGCAATGCATCCTGGTGCTGCAAGGCGGCGGCGCCCTCGGCGCGTATCAGGGGGGCGTCTACGAAGTGCTGGCGTCGGTGCACCGAGATCCCGACTGGGTCGCGGGCGTGTCGATCGGCGCGATCAACGCATCGATCATTGCGGGCAACGCGCCCGAGCTGCGCCTGAAGCGGCTGCGCGAATTCTGGGAACGTGTCAGCGCGCCGATGCCCACCGGCCTCGACGCGTTGCTGCGCGGCGATCTGCGCAGCGCGTTCAACGAATTCAGCGCGGCACGCGGCGTGCTGTTCGGTGTGCCGGGATTTTTCGCGCCGCGCATTCCGGGCGCGGACTGGCATCCGCGCGGCACGCTCGGGGCGATCAGCCACTACGACACCACGCCCCTGGCGGCCACGCTGGAGCGCCTGGTCGACTTCGACCGCATCAACGACGGACGCACGCGGCTGTCGGTCGGCGCGGTCAATGTGCGCACCGGCAATTACGAGTATTTCGATTCGGCGACCCGCCGCCTCGACGCGCGCCACGTCATCGCCAGCGGTGCGCTGCCCCCCGGATTCCCGCCCGTGGAGATCGACGGCGAGCACTACTGGGACGGCGGCCTGGTCTCGAACACGCCGCTGCAGTATGTGCTCGACCAGCCGGCCAAGCAGCGTCGCATGATTTTCCAGGTCGATCTGTTCAGCGCCCTCGGGCGCGTGCCCCGGTCGATGGGCGAGGTGGCGATGCGCGAGAAGGACATCCGCTTCTCCAGCCGCACCCGGCTCAACACCGACCACGCCGTGTCGGGTCGGCGTCTGGCCGATGCGGCGCGACGCCTGCTCGACAAGTTGCCGCCCAAGCTGCGCGACGACCCCGACGTGCGGGAGATTCAGGCCGGGCTCGAAGCGCATGGCGGAAGCGTCGAGATCGTCCACCTGATCTACCGCAGCAAGCACTATGAAACCCAGTCCAAGGACTATGAGTTCTCGCGCCGCTCGATGACCGAACACTGGGACGCGGGAATCGCCGACATGACGCGGACGCTGGACGATCCGGCGTGGCGCGCGCTGGACCCTGACGCACCGGGCGTGCACGTGTTCGACGTCCCCGCCGCCGACGAAACCCTCAGCGAGGAGCAACGCTCATGAGAATCGAGGACGTGCGCCGTCGGGCCTTCGCCATGCCATTGACCGCTCCGGCCTTCCCGCCGGGGCCCTACCGCTTCGTCAACCGCGAGTTTCTGGTCATCACCTACCGCACGGATCCGGCGATTCTGCGCGAGATCGTCCCCGAGCCGCTTGAAGTCCCCGACTCGCTGGTCAAGTACGAATTCATCCGGATGCCCGATTCGACCGGGTTCGGCGACTACACCGAGTCGGGCCAGGTGATTCCGGTTCGCTACCAGGGCCGCAGCGGCAGCTACGTGCACTCGATGTTCCTCAACGACGAGGCCCCGATCGCCGGGGGTCGCGAACTGTGGGGGTTCCCGAAGAAACTCGCGTCACCGGCGCTGCGCGCGGAGACCGACACCCTGCTCGGGACGCTGGACTACGGCTCCGTGCGCGTGGCCACCGCCACGATGGGTTACAAGCACCGCGCCGTGGACACCGACACGGTGTTGCGCAGCATGCTGGAGCCCAACTTCCTGCTCAAGATCATCCCCCACGTCGACGGGAGCCCGCGCATCTGCGAACTCGTCGAATATCACCTGGAGGACGTATTGATCAAGGGCGCATGGACCGGGCCGGTGGCGCTGCAGCTGATGGAACACGCGCTGGCGCCGGTGGCGCGACTTCCGGTACTCGAGGTCGTCTCCGGCGTTCATGTGCTGAGTGATCTCACGCTCGGCCTGGGCCGGGTGGTGCACGACTACCTGGGTTGATCGCCGTGCGCGTGCACCGATCGGCCCCCGACGCAGCAGCCATTCACGACGCGGAGGATTCATGAAGCTCGACAGCAAGGTATGCATCGTTACCGGAGCAGCCAGCGGAATCGGCAAGGAAATCGCGCTGACCTATGCGCGCGAAGGCGCGAAGGTGGTGATTGCCGACATCAACCTGCAAGCCGCGCAAGCCGTGGCGGACTCGATCGCCGCGCTCGGCGGCACGGCGATGGCGGTGACCATGGACGTGACGCGTGAAGCCGAAGTCGACGATGCAGTGGCCAAGGTCGTCGCCGCCTACGGCGGGGTCGACGTGCTGGTGAGCAACGCGGGCGTGCAGATCGTGCACCCGGTGGAAGAATTCCCCTTCGCCGAATGGAAGAAGATGCTGGCGATTCACCTCGACGGCGCGTTCCTGACGACGAAGGCTTGCCTGCCCCACATGAAGGCCTCGGGTCGCGGCGGCAGCATCATCTATATGGGCTCGGTGCATTCGAAGGAGGCTTCGGTGCTCAAGTCGGCCTACGTGACGGCCAAGCATGGACTGATCGGCCTGTGCAAGACGGTGGCCAAGGAAGGCGGCGCGCACGGCATCCGCGCCAACGTCATCTGCCCGGGATTCGTTCGTACCCCCTTGGTCGACAAGCAGATCCCCGAGCAGGCGCAGGCGCTGGGCCTCAGCGAGGCCGAAGTCATCGCCAAGGTGATGCTCAAGGAAACGGTCGACGGCGAGTTCACGACCGTGCAGGACGTCGCCGAAGTGGCCTTGCTGTTCGCGAGCTTCGGCTCCAACGCCTTGACCGGCCAGTCGCTCGTCGTCAGCCACGGCTGGTTCATGCAGTAAATCCCGGCGTCACGATCGCCGCCCCATCTCCAAGGGCGCTCCACGTGGGGTTCAGCCGCCGCCGTTCGGCCCGTTGTGGACCCCGACGGCAACCCAAGCCGCTCCCCGGGGGCGGGCTGAGCACTTCGTGACGCCGTGCCACCTCGGCCATCGTTCGCCCGTCGCGCAGCGCGTCCGTCGCAACCTTCACCTTGAACGCCACGGGCCGGTTCCAGGTCGTCGTGGGCAATTCCTTGCTCCGGCGTCTCTGCCGCGCGGCCGTGCCTGCGTCGCGCGTCGGCGCGCGTGCCACAATGGCCCATGACACAACCCCTGCTGCAAGCTGCCGACCTGCGCGGCGCTGCCTGCCTCACCACCGACGCGGTGGCGGGAATTGCCTGCCTTGTCGAGGCCCTGCGCACGGGCGATGGCGCGTTCGACGATGGGCACGACCACGCCATGGCGCCATGCACCGACACGAGCAGCCGTGGCGGCACGCGTGCGGTCGGCGGCAATGCCGAGACCTCGCTGCGATGGCTCGAGGGCGCCCTGACAGAAGACAATGTGCAGCCGACGGTGCGACCCAAGCATGCGGCGCTCGTCGCGGCGCTCAACGGTGTGCTGGGCGACTACCTGGCCGCCGTCGACAGTCCATTGGCGATCGCCATGCGGTTCCGTCAAGCTGGCCGACCTCTGCTTCTGGAGCGCTTTGCTCTGCGTTCCCGGCTGGCCGGCGTCGCGCCGAAACTGCTCGTGCTGCTGCACGATTTGTGCTTGAACGACCTGGATTGGCAGCGCGCGGGCCACGATCACGGCGCAGCCCTGGCGCGCGACTTGGGCTACACGCCGGTGTACCTGCACTACAACAGCGGGCTCAGCGTCTCGACAAACGGCCGCATCCTGGCACGGTTGATGGAGCAGTTGTATGACGCCTGGCCCGCTCCGATCGAGCGCCTTGTCATGTTCGGCCACGGCATGGGCGGACTGGTGGCGCGCAGCGCCATCCACCACGGCGCGCTACCGCAACGCGGCGGACTCCGCTGGCCCACACGTGTGAACGACCTGATCTGCCTGGGTACGCCGCATCTGGGCGCCGCGCTGGAGGGCTCCGGCCGCGGTGTCAACATCCTGCTCAGTGTGGCACCCCATGCGGCGGCGCTGGCGCGCCTGGGCAAAGTCCGCAGCGCCGGGATCAACGACCTGCGGCTGGGCAACATCCTGAACGCGGCGACTGGGGACGAGGGCACGCTCGACAACGCCAGGATCGATTTGCCGGGCGAAACGCGCTGCTACGCGATCGCCGCAAGCTTAGGGTCGGCAGAAGCAGACCGGCAGACCCGGCTGCCGGGCGACGGCCTCGTGACGGTAGCCAGCGCGCTGGGAAAAAACCGCCGTCGAAGCCTCGCGTTTACGGATGCCCGCCGAACGCTCGTGCAACCGGCGAGCCATCTCGATCTGCTGTCGAGTTCCGAGGTTTATGGTCGGCTGAGGCATTGGCTGGCGTGACGACGCGAAGCGCACCGAGTCGGGCACCCGCGCGAGCGCAGGCCGGCGATCCGCGTCGTCGCGCCGAGCAATGCAGCAGAAAGGCCCCACGATGGCTCGGGAAGAGCGCATCGACATGCGCGCCGCCGTCGACGCAGTGCGCCCCGACTCCCGAAAGCGTGTGACCCGTGGGTCACGGCCACCTAGGCGTCACCTCGGCGGACGCAATATGCGCCGCATCAGGCGTGACAGCGGCCAGCCTTCATTTTGCGCAAGCTTTCGTGGCGCTCCTGCGCCTCGAGCGAGAGCGTCGCCGTCGGCCGCGCGAGCAGGCGATCGAAACCGATCGGCTCGCCGCTTTCCTCGCACCAGCCGAAGCTGCCGTCGCGAATGCGCATCAAGGCCTGCTCAATGGCGCGCAAGTGCTTGCGCTCGCGGTCACGAACTCGCAATTCGAGCGAGTGGTCCTCCTCCGCGGAAGCCCGATCCGAGGGATCTGGAGTCGGCTCGACTTGTTTCAGATTGACCTGCGTGCCCGCGGCCGCGCTGCGCAAGGCATCGCGCTCGCGCTCGAGGAGTCCGCGAAAGAACGCGAGTTGCTCGGGCGACAGATAGTCCAGCGTCGGATTGCCCGGCGAAGACGATGAAGACGAACCGTATGGCCGTTCCATGGTGACACTCCTTCTGAGCCCGGTGCCCAGCACCGCATCATGCGCCAATCGGGTGAAAGCTGAAAGCGCTCGCTGCCCGCCGCAACGACTGTGTCCCCGGCCTGCGCTGGCATGCGGGGTCAAACTGCAAATCGGGGGCCGGTTCTGGAGCGAGCCATTCGCGTTCCGGGCGGCTCGCCCAGACGTGCGCAGGTCTCCATGGTGGGACTGTGTCTACTCAGCGGGGGAGCTTGCGGAACCGGGCGCGGCTTGCGTTTCTGCTGCTGGCGCGGCCGGCGCCGGCTGGATCTTGCGTTGCGCCTTTTCGGCCTTTTTCCGCTTCTTCTGCTGCTCGCGTTGCCGCTTCTCGAACTGGTAATTTGGCTTGGCCATGTTCTTCCTTTCTGACTGTTGGGTTCTCAACTTACCACCGGCCGCATCGGGCGACGCGAATCGATTCAAACCCGTTGCGGGACGGCGGTCCGCACGCCGGAGCCTGCGCGCCTGGCGAGTCGCACCTCGACCTGATGCGGGCTTCACGTTGCGCCCCTCGCCAGGGCGCCCCCGCGCGCGGTGAACCGATCCGGGCGGCGCTTTGCGCCGCTCACTACGTCAAGGACCGATACCACGCCAGGGAACATGCCCCGGATCGGCCGCGTCGGGCGCGGGGGCCTGGTGTTCGGCCGTGACGCCACTGTGCAGAAGTCTGTGGTAACTGGCCACGTCTCGCTCAAAAGTGGCCAACACAAACTCCGAAACATCCGCGTACAACAAGGCTGTGCGCGCGGCTTCGGCTTGCGCGTCAAACGAAGCCATCACGCGCGCACCGGGCAATGCAGGCAGGGCCCGGATGACTGCTGACACCAGGGCGTCCAACGCGACGAGGCTGCCCTTGAGTTCGCAGATGCGCTCGGTGGCGTCCTGCAGATTGTTCATGGTCAGATCCTTCGGCAGATCAGAAAAAAGGCGCGGCAAAGCCGCGCCTTGATCGGCGGATGTCCGGGCGCGCCCGGCATCCATCAGAGTGTGATCTGGGTCAGTCCATGGCGCGGATGTTCGACGCCTGCGGCCCCTTCAGGCCCTGCGTCACCTCGAACTGCACACGCTGGTTCTCGGTCAGGGTCTTGAAACCACCGCCTTGAATCTCCTTGAAGTGCGCAAAGAGATCCTTGCCACCGCCATCGGGGGCGATGAAGCCGAAGCCCTTGCCCTCGTTGAACCATTTCACGGTACCGGTTTCGGTCGTCATATCAAATTCCTATCGAAGTTGCGGGACGCAAGAACGCGCCCAGCGAAGAGACGCCAAGAAAATCTTCAGAAGGGGATTCGACTCGACCGCCAGCGCAATGCCGGCTCGTGCAGAGAGACCTTACAGCGGATGGCCTTGCGCATATCAGCCATCCCATGGTACGTCAATTTGCGCGCGCGTGCTCGGGGCTCTCCAGGTTGCGCGACCGAGCGCGGGCCCCGCCGGCGACGCGCGAAGTTCCTTGTCGCTCAGGACGTACTCATCGTTGCCGACCCATCGCCGAACCGCCAGGTCGATGAATGCTCGGGCGCGGGCCGGCTGCGAAACGCGGCTGCCGAAATACACGAAGTAGCTGGCGCGGTCGGACAGGTGCTCCACCAGAATCGGCGTCAGCTGCCCGGAGCGGATGTAGGGCGTGGCCGTCACGCCAGCCAGCTGTGCGATCACCCGACCCGCCAGAACCGCCTGCAACTCGACGGTTTCGTCGTTGGTGCAAATCGCCGGGAGCACCGGTTGCTCGACAAGGTCGCCGCCCACCTTCACCACCCACGGCACGACCGCACCGGTGTCCGGACGACGAAACACGCTGCAGCGATGCAGCGACAGTTCGGCGAGCTGGCTCGGCGCGCCGTGCTGCTGGAGATAGGCGGGCGACGCACAGATGACCATTTGCACCGGGAACAGTCGGCGCGCAATCACGCCGTCGAGTGCCGATACGCCCAGGCGAAAGCCGACGTCGACGCGATCCTCCACCCAGTTGCCGACCCGATCCTCCAGCTTCACGTCGGGAACGATTCCGGGATATTGGTCGCAGAACTCATCGACCAGGCGCCAGATGATGTGCTGGAAGGTCGAGCGCGGGCCGACGATGCGCAAGGGGCCGGCAATCTCCTCCCTGGCACGCTTGGCGTTCTCCATGGCGCGCTGCAGGCCGTGCAGCGCCGGCTGCGCTTCTTCCAGGAACTGCCGCCCCTCGTCGGTCAGGGTCATCACGCGCGTGGTGCGATGAACCAGCCGGATATCGAGATGACGCTCCAGCTGCGCCAGCGCCTGGCTGGCTGCCTGCGGTGTGATGCCCTGGGCCGCCGCTGCCTTGCGCAGGCTGCCCAGCTCCACGGCGCTGGCGAAGATGGAAATCGATCGCAGTTCGTTGATGGCCATGATGCCCTCCCACGGCCTATTGTCATGAATGAATTGCCAATCATTCAAGTGTTTAGGCGCTATTCAACTGCCAATGCGATTCCTAGACTTCAGTCCGTGGCCGCAATCCGTGACCATCCGCGGTCGGCCTCAAGGAAGGAGGAATCCATGCAACAAGTCACACTGAACAACGGCGTGCAAATGCCCATCCTGGGCTTCGGTGTCTTCCAGGTCGCCGATGCGAAGGAGTGCGAACGCAGCGTCATCGACGCGATCGACGCAGGCTACCGCATGATCGATACGGCGGCTTCGTACATGAACGAAGAGGCGGTCGGGCGCGCGCTGCGCGCAAGCGACATTCCGCGCGAAGCGCTGTTCGTCACCACGAAGCTGTGGGTGCAGGACACGGGCTACGAGCGCACGCTTGCGGCCATCGACAAGTCGCTGCGGCGCCTGCAACTGGACTACCTCGATCTGTACCTGATTCA
>JAKAHP010000196.1 GCA_021825505.1 Pseudomonadota bacterium | reverse complement strand
TCGCTGGTGGACATCCACCAGCGGCTCCAGTGTTCTGCTTGAACCGCCGGATGCGGAACCGCACGTCCGGTGGTGTGAGAGGGCTGGGGGAGTAATCCCCCACCCTACTCAATCCCGTCGGGTGTTAATACGCAGGTGACCAAAACGTCGTAAGAACAACACGTTACGTCATGTCCGCCATGGTGGCACGAGCAAATCCGGGAAGATGGCCTCCTCCAGCGCGCAGGGTCCTCGTTGTCGGGCACGCCGCGCCGAGGGGATTGGATGCGCCTACTTGTGTGCGCGTACTGTGCGTATAATGTGCAAGCCGGGCTGCCAGCCATGCCCTTAGGAGACGATCATGTCCGCCCTTGCCTCCGACATCCTGGAGCGCGTTCGCGAGCCGGGGACCGCACGCTTTTCCCCCACGAACTTTGCACGCCTGCTCGATCTGCAGCAGCAAGACCTCGCGGCGCTTGCGCATGTTCACCGCAACACCATTCGCACGCATCCGGAGTCTCCCAAGCTGCAGGAGGCTATGCGCGTGCTTGCTCGCGTGCTATCGGCTGCGATGCAGATCCAGCCAGACGCCTCTCGCGCCATCTACCTCATCAAGAACGAGCCCCTCGCTGCATTCCAGCACAAGACCTTGCTCCATCTCGTGCAAGAGAACCGCGCTGATGACGCGGTGGCCTATCTGGAGTCGATTGCCTCGGGCTTCGTGGGATGATTCTTGTTGATCTGCCCGCCGGCCAGACGCTGTACCGGGCGCACACGCCCAAGTGGGCATCACAACCTCTGAGTGGTGCGGGCGCTGCCGTGCAAGGTGGGCGATTCAACCGGCCCGGCATCCCTGCGTTGTACCTGTCCTTGGAAATCGAGACAGCCGCGGCGGAATACCAGCAGACCTCACCCTTGCTGCCTCCAGCCACGTTGTGCTGCTACGTGGCAACGCTGAGCGCCCTGGTGGACTTGCGTCAACTGCGCGTGGGGGCACCATGGGATCCATTGTGGCAAGATTGGCGCGAGGATTGGCGGGCGCTGTCTTTCGACCAGCACGTGGAGCCTCCCTCCTGGGTGTTGTCTGACCTGGTGCGAGCACAAGGCTGCACAGGCATCATCTTTCCAAGCCAGGCGCGTCCCCAGGGCACGAATGTGCTCGTGTACACGGACCAACTTGGCTTGAACGGGAACACCCTCTCGGTGCACGATCCGACCGGGCTGCTGCCCAGAAACTTCGCCAGTTGGGGCCGTGACTGAGCCGAAGCAAGCGGACTGCACCGGCTGGGTCGATACCCCTCCACAGTCACCGCCGCACGCCCAGTTTGCACAACGTTTGTGCAACTCGGCCCGGCTTGGGGCATCTGCTTACCAACACCCCGCCCGTCATGCGCGCGCGGCTCTGGCATACTTGCACGGATGAACGTCGAAGCTGCCGAACTGAAGAAATTCGCCGACGCCGCGCACACCTGGTGGGACCCCGAAGGGCCGTTCGCGACGCTGCATCAACTCAACCCGCTGCGTATGGAGTGGATCGAGAGCCTGGCCCCGGTGGCGGCCCAGCGCGTGCTCGACATCGGCTGCGGCGGCGGTCTGCTCAGCGAGGCGCTGGCCGCGCGCGGCGCCAGCGTCACCGGCATCGACCTCGGTGAGCGCGCCTTGAAGGTCGCGTCGCTGCACGCCCTGCAAGGGGGCTTGCGCATCGAATACCGCCTCGCCGCGGCCGAGCAGCTCGCGCTCGAACGTCCCGACGGCTTCGACCTCGTGTGCTGCATGGAAATGCTCGAACATGTGCCGCGCCCCGATTCGGTGGTGCAGGCCGCCGCCACCCTGGTGCGCCCGGGCGGCTGGGTGATGTTCTCGACGCTGAACCGCAACCTGAAGGCGTTCGCACTGGCCATCGTCGGCGCTGAATACCTCGCACGCCTCGTTCCGCAAGGCACGCACGACTGGAACAAGTTCATTCGCCCCAGCGAGCTCGCCGCCTGGGCGCGCGCGGCGGGTCTGCAGCCGGTCGCGTTCCGCGGCCTCGAGGTCAATCCGCTCGATCGCTCGATGCGTCTGTCGGCCAACGTCGACGTGAACTATTTCCTCGCCTGCAGGCGACCCGCATGAGGCCTCCTCGCTGGGGCGCGGTGCTGTTCGACCTGGACGGCACGCTCGCCGACACCGCGCCCGATCTGGCCGCCGCGTTGAACCGGGTGCGCGCGGCGCGCGCCTTGCCGGCGCTGCCGCTGGCCGAGCTGCGGCCGATGGCCTCGCACGGTGCGCGCGGCTTGTTGCAGGTCGGTTTCGGCATCGGCCCCGACGACGCCGAGTTCGAGACCCTGCGCGCCGAGTTCCTCGCTTGCTACGCCGACGCGATCTGCGTGCACACGCGGCTGTACGACGGCATGCAGGCGCTGCTCGACGCACTGGGCCGGCGCGAGCTGCCGTGGGGCATCGTGACCAACAAGGCGGCAGCGCTGACGACGCCGCTGCTCGACGCGCTGGCGCTTGATCCGGCGCCGGGTTGCGTGGTCTGCGGCGACACCGCGGCACGCCCCAAGCCGGCACCCGACCCGCTGCTGCACGCCGCCGCGCTGCTCGGCGTCGAGGCCACGGCCTGCGTCTATCTCGGCGACGATCTGCGCGACATGCAGGCGGCGCGCGCGGCCGGCATGACGGCCGCCGCGGTGGCCTACGGCTACGGCGCCGGCAGTGCGCCCGAGCAGTGGGGTGCCGACTTCGTGCTCGCGCACCCAGGCGAGCTGCTGGCGCGCCTCGGCGCCTGAGCCGGCGCGCCCGCGCTCAGGCGCGCGGCGGGCGCTGCGCCGATTTCGGGCGGAACGCCGCGCACACGGCGTCGTCGCATTCCAGGTAGGGCCCGCCGATCAGGTCGACGCAATAGGGAATCGCGGCGAACACGCCGGCCACGAGCAGCTGGCCGTCGGCGTCGCGCAGGCCCTCGAGGGTTTCGCGGATCGCTTTCGGCTGGCCCGGCAGATTGACGATCAGGCTGCCGCCGCGGATCACCGCGGTCTGTCGCGACAGGATCGCGGTGGGCACGAAATGGCGGCTGATGCGGCGCATCTCCTCGCCGAAGCCGGGCATCTCGCGCTCGCCGACGTCGAGCGTGGCCTCCGGCGTGACGTCGCGCGGCGCCGGCCCGGTGCCGCCGGTGGTCAGCACCAGCGCGCAGCGCTGCCCATCGACCAGCTCGCACAAGGTCGAGGCGATCAGCGCGCGTTCGTCGGGGATCAGGCGCTCGACGAATTCGACCGGGTTGCGCAGCGCGCGCTCCAGCCATGCGCGCAGCGCCGGCAGCCCCTGGTCGGTGTAGACGCCGCTGGAGGCGCGGTCGCTGATCGAGACCAGGCCGATGCGCACCGCGTCGGCGCCCTGTTCATGCGTCGTCATCGGCGCCGCCCTCGGTCAATTGCTTCAGGTACTGGAACAGCGCGCGGTACTGGCGCGGCGGCCGCGCCGCGGCCTGCTCGGCACGCGTGGCGCGCAGCAGCGCGCGCAGCTGTTGGGCGTCCGCGTGCGGGTGGGCGTCGAGCAGCGCGGTCAGCGCGGCGTCGTCGGCCAGCAGCCGGGTGCGCAGGTCTTCCAGCGCGTGCAGTCGCGCCACCGCGGCACGGCTGTCGCCGCTGGCTTCGCGCAGCGCCTCGCGCAGGGGTTCGGGGTCGACCTTGCGCATCAGGCGGCCGATGTACTGCGCCTGGCGGCGCCGGCCTTCATGGGCGCGGATGCGGTTGTACTCGTCCAGCGCCGTGCGCAGCGCATCGGGCAGCGCCAGCGCGTCCAGGCGTGCGGAACTGAGCGTGGCGAGTTGTTCGCCGAGCTCCTGCAGCTCAAGCATGTCGCGTTTGCGCTGGCTCTTGCTCGGCGCGTCGTCGTCGGCGGGCGTCGTGTGCGGGGTTTCCATGCGCCGGTATTATCGTCGGCGTCGCGGAGCTCCGGCTCCGCCCTTACTTGCAGGACACGAAACGTGGCTGAATTCGCCTACAGCAAATCGCAGTTCCAGGACCTCGCCGCGCAGGCGATCGACAGCGCACGCGCGCTCGGCGCCAGCGACGCCGCGGTCGAGATCTCCGAAGGCCAGGGCCTGAGCGTCACCGTGCGCCGCGGCCGCGTCGACCAGGTCGAGCACAACACCGACAAGGGGCTGGACGTGACCGTGTATTGCGGCACGCGGCGCGGCCATGCCAACACCTCCGATTTCTCGCCCGACGCGGTGCGTCGCTCCGTGCAGGCAGCGTTCGACATCGCGCGCTACACCGCGGAGGACGACTGCGCCGGGCTGCCCGAGCCCGAGCTGCTGGCCACGCGCGCGCGCGACCCCGGCCTGTTCCACCCCTGGGACATCGACGTGGCCGGCGCCATCGAGCTGGCGCGCGTCACCGAGCAGGCCGCGCTGGACACCGACCGGCGCGTGCGCAACAGCGAAGGCGCCAGCGTGTCGGCGCAGCAGTCGCATTTCGTGCTGGCCAACAGCCGCGGCTTCAGCAAGGGCTACGCGACGACGCGCCACAGCGTGTCGTGCGTGCCGATCGCCCAGCGCGGCGCCGACATGCAGCGCGACTACTGGTACAGCAGCCGGCGCGACCCCACCCAGCTGGCCGCGCCCGAGGCGATCGGCCGCTACGCCGCCGAGCGCGCGCTGTCGCGCCTGGGCGCGCGTCGCCTGCCCACCGGGCGCTACCCGGTGCTGTTCGAGGCGCCGCTGGCGGCCGGCCTGATCGGCTCGCTGGTGCACGCGGCCAGCGGCGGCATGCTGTACCGCAAGGCCTCGTTCCTGGTCGACCAGCTCGGCCAGCCGGTCATGGCCGACCATCTCGACCTCGACGAGGACCCGCGCGAGCCCGACGGCATGGCCAGCGCGCCGTTCGACGACGAGGGCGTGCGCACGCGCGCGCGCCGCGTCGTGCGCGGCGGGCGGCTCGAGGGCTATTTCCTGTCGACCTACTCGGCGCGCAAGCTCGGCATGCCGACCACTGGCAACGCCGGCGGCGCGCACAACCTGAGCCTGAGCAGTCGGCGCACGCGCGCGGGCGACGACCTGCCGGCGATGCTGCGCCGGCTGGACAGAGGCCTGTTCGTGATCGAACTGATCGGACACGGCGTCAACTACGTGACCGGCGACTACTCGCGCGGGGTGATGGGCTTCTGGGTCGAGCACGGCGAGATCCAGTACCCGGTGCAGGAGATCACCATCGCCGGCAACCTGCGCGAGATGCTGCTGGGCATCGAGGCGGTCGGCGCCGACGTCTGGCGCGGCGGCGCGCGCCATACCGGCTCGATCCTGCTGGGGCCGATGATGGTGGCCGGCAGCTGACGGCCGCCGATCAGCGCACGCGCTCGTACAGCACGATGTCGAACGCCGGCGCGCCGTCGGCGGCGGCGTGCGCCTGGCGGCTGCGCTCGACGAACTCGGCGCGCGTCCAGTGCGGGAAATGCGCGTCGCCGTCGGCCTGCGCGTGCACTTCGGTCAGCCACATGCGCTGCGCCAGCGGCAGCGCGGCGCGGTAGATCTGGGCGCCGCCGATCACGAACACCTCGGATGCGTCGGCGCAGCGCAGCAAGGCCTCGTCCAGCGAGGCGCATACCTCGGCCCCGGCGGCCGCATAGTGCGGGTCGCGGCTGATCACCAGATTGCGGCGCCCGGGCAGTGCGCGGCCCAGCGACTCCCAGGTCTTGCGCCCCATCACCACCGGGTGCCCGAGCGTGGTGCGCTTGAAATGCGCGAGGTCGTCGCGCAGGCGCCAGATCAGCGCGTTGCCGCGCCCGATCACGCCGTCGGCGCCGACCGCGGCGATCAAGGTCAGCAACGGCGCGGCGC
>JAKAHP010000195.1 GCA_021825505.1 Pseudomonadota bacterium | reverse complement strand
GGCGCGACGCGCCTCGAACTCGCGCAGCGCCGCGGCGGTCGCGGTGCGCGCCTTGCGCTGCGGAATCAGGAAGTTGCGGCCATAACCGTCGCGCACTTTGACGACGTCGCCGAGATTGCCCAGGTTGGCAACTTTTTCAAGCAGGATGACTTGCATGGGGTCGGTCCTTTGTTCAGCTCTTGTGCTGGTCGGAGAACGGCAGCAGCGCAAGGAAGCGCGCGCGCTTGATCGCGGTGTTGAGCTGGCGTTGGTAGATCGCGCGGGTGCCGGTCAGGCGCGCCGGGATGATCTTCGCGTTCTCGGCCAGGAATTCGCGCAGCGTGTCGATGTCCTTGTAGTCGATGTGCTCGACGCCGGCGACGGTGAAGCGGCAGAAGCGCTTGCGCTTGAACAGCGAAGATTGCTGGTTGCGCTTGGGCTTGCGATCGGTTTTCTTGGTAAAGGCCATTCAGGGCTCCTCAATCCATTCGGTGACGTTCAATTTCAGGCTGCGCGCGCCGCGCCGCACCGGCATCAGGAAACCAGCCAGCTGCAGCGTCTGCCCGGGTTGGGCGTGCTGCAGGCGACGGGCCAGATGCGCGAAGGCGACTGCTTGCAGTTCGAGCTCGACACGCTGCTGCCTGCCGCCGGCGTCCTGTTCGGACTGGTGTTCGAGGTGCAGATCCAGCGCCTCGATGCCGGCCGGCGTGTAACGCAGCGCGCCTCGCTCGCGCAGTACAGCGCGCAGTTCGACGCGATTGCTGTTCAGGCAGCCTGCTCCGCCTGCGCGGCCTTGCGCGCTTCCTCGCGCTCGACCGAGCGCATCATGACCGAAGGCTGGGTCTCGGCCTTGTCCAGCTTGACGATCAGGTGGCGCAGCACCGCGTCGCTGAACTTGAAGCTGTGCTCGAGCTCCTGCACGACGTCCTGGCCGGCCTCGATGTTCAGGCACAGGTAATGCGCCTTGGCCAGCTTCTGGATCTGATAGGCCATCTGGCGACGGCCCCAGTCCTCGAAACGGTGCACGACGCCGCCCTTGGCGGTGACCATGCTCTTGTAGCGCTCAACCATGGCCGGAACCTGCTCGCTCTGGTCCGGATGGATGATCAACACGATTTCATAATGACGCATAGGGGCTCCTTGGAAATCGACTCCAGCGCCGCAGGTTGACTGCGGCGCGGGCTTCTTTACGGATGAAGCCACCCGGGGCGTCGCTCCCGGTGTGGCAAAGAAAAACGCTCAAGTATAGACGATCAGGCGGGGTTCGTGGCCAGTTGTTGCCAGGTGGCGACGACGGTGTCCGGGTTGAGCGAGATCGACTCGATGCCCTGCTCCATCAGCCAGCGTGCCAGGTCCGGGTGGTCCGACGGCCCCTGGCCGCAGATGCCGACGTACTTGCCCTTGGCGCGGCAGGCCTCGATCGCAGCCTTCAGCAGCGCCAGCACGGCCGGGTCGCGTTCGTCGAACGCCGCGGCGACCAGTCCGGAGTCGCGGTCCAGGCCCAGCGTGAGCTGGGTCAGGTCGTTCGAGCCGATCGAGAAGCCGTCGAAGTACTCGAGGAAGTCGGACGCCAGCACAGCGTTGGACGGCACTTCGCACATCATGATCAGGCGCAGGCCGTTCTCGCCGCGCTTCAGGCCGTTGCGCTCGAGCAGCTCGACGACGCCGCGCGCCTCGGCCAGCGTGCGCACGAACGGCACCATGATCTCGACGTTGCTCAGCCCCATCTCGTCGCGCACGCGCTTGAGCGCGACGCACTCCATCTGGAAGCTCTCGGCGAAATCGGGCGCGACGTAGCGCGACGCGCCGCGGAAGCCGAGCATCGGGTTCTCCTCGTCGGGCTCGTAGCGCGAGCCGCCGATCAGCTTCTTGTACTCGTTGGACTTGAAGTCCGACAGGCGCACGATGACCGGCTTCGGGTAGAACGCGGCGCCGATCGTCGCGATGCCTTCGGTCAGCTTGTCGATGTAGAAGGCACGCGGGCTGGCGTGGCCGCGCGCCACGCTCTCGACCGCCTTCTTCAGGTCGGGGTCGACGTTCGGATACTCGAGCACCGCGCGCGGGTGGATCGCGATGTTGTTGTTGATGATGAACTCGAGCCGCGCCAGGCCGACGCCGGCGTTGGGGATCTGCGAGAAGTCGAACGCCAGCTGCGGGTTGCCGACGTTCATCATCACCTTCAGCGCCAGCGGGGGCATTTCGCCGCGGCGCACTTCGCTGATGCTGGTCTCGAGCAGGCCGTCGTAGACGATGCCGGTGTCGCCTTCGGCGCACGACACCGTGACCATCATGCCGTCCTTCAGCACCTCGGTGGCGTGGCCGCAGCCGACCACCGCCGGAATGCCCAGCTCGCGCGCGATGATCGCCGCGTGGCAGGTGCGCCCGCCGCGGTTGGTGACGATGGCCGCGGCCTTCTTCATCACCGGCTCCCAGTTCGGGTCGGTCATGTCGGTGACCAGGATGTCGCCGGCCTGCACGCGATCCATTTCGGCGATTGAGTGCACCAGGCGCACCGGACCGGCGCCGATCTTCTGCCCGATGGCGCGCCCGTTGACCAGCTCGGTGCCCTTTTGCAGCAGCTTGTAGCGCTGCTCGACGCGCCCGTGCGCGCGCGACTTCACCGTCTCGGGGCGCGCCTGCAGGATGTAGATGCGGCCGTCGGCGCCGTCCTTGCCCCATTCGATGTCCATCGGGCGGCCGTAATGCTGCTCGATGGTCAGTGCGAAACGCGCCAGCTCGGTGGCTTCGTCGTCGCTGAGGCTGTAGCGGTTGCGCGCTTCCGCCGCGGTGTCGACGGTGCGCACCAGCTCGTCCGATCCGGCCGGTGCAAACTCCATGCGGATCAGCTTCGAGCCGAGGTTGCGCCGGATCACCGCCTTGCGCCCGGCGCGCAGCGTCGGCTTGAACACGTAGAACTCGTCCGGGTTGACCGCGCCCTGCACCACGGTCTCGCCCAGGCCGTACGAGGAGGTGATGAACACGACGTCGTTGAAACCCGACTCGGTGTCCATCGTGAACATCACGCCGGCCGCGCCGAGATCGCTGCGCACCATGCGCTGGATGCCGGCCGACAGCGCGACCAGGCCGTGGTCGAAGCCCTGGTGCACGCGGTAGGAGATCGCGCGATCGTTGAACATCGACGCGAACACGTGGCGCACGCGGTCGAGCACGGCGTCGATGCCCTGCACGTTGAGGAAGGTCTCCTGCTGGCCGGCGAACGAGGCGTCGGGCAGATCCTCCGCGGTGGCCGAAGAGCGCACCGCGAAACTGGCGTCGGGGGCGTCGGCGGCGAGCTGCGCGAAGTGCTCGCGGATCGCCGACTCGAGTTCGGCCGGCAGCGGCGTGTCGACCATCCACTGGCGAATCGCAGCGCCGGTGGCGGCCAGCGCGCGCACGTCGTTGACGTCGAGCGTGGCCAGCGCCTGCGCGATGCGCGCGTCGAGCCCGCCCTGCTTGAGGAACTCGCGGAACGCATGCGCGGTGGTGGCGAAGCCTCCGGGCACGCGCACGCCACTGGCCGACAGCTGGCTGATCATCTCGCCGAGCGAGGCGTTCTTGCCGCCGACGACCTCGACGTCGGTCATCCTCAACTGCTCGAACGGAATTACCCAGGCGGTGGAATGCTGCGGCGCTTGGTTCGACATAAAAAACCCCTAATAGAATGAAAGGAATCTGTTGTCGAGCGTCGGCTACCCGTCGCGCAGGGCGTGGGCACGCGTTGTTGGCGTTGTTCGGATGTGACCATCGCGCGCTGACGGGGCAAAGAGGAAATAACGAATGCGACTCGACGAATGTGCTGATTCTAGGGCCTGGAACTTTTCTTGATGCAACGCGACATTGCGAACCGCTCGGTGTTCTTCGTTTCGGACGGCACTGGGATCACCGCCGAAACTTTCGGCAATTCGATCCTCGCGCAGTTCGACACGCAGCCGCACCGCGTGCGCCTGCCCTTCGTCGACGACATCGACAAGGCACGCGCCGCGGTCGAGCGCATCGACCATGCGGCACGCCAGGAAGGCCGCCCGCCGGTGGTGTTCATCACCCTGGTCGACCCCGAGGTGCTGGCGGTGATCCGCGGCTGCAACGGGCTGGTGATGGACATGTTCACGACCTTCGTCGAGCCGCTCGAAGTCGCCTTCGGCATCAAATCCAACCACCGCATCGGCCAGTTCTCCGACGTCGCCACCAATGCGCGCTACAGCACGCGCATGGACGCGATCAACTTCGCGCTGATGCACGACGACGGCCAGTCGGCGCGCAATCTGGCGCTGGCCGACGTGATCCTGGTCGGCGTGTCGCGCAGCGGCAAGACGCCGACCTCGCTGTACCTGGCGATGCAGCACGGCGTGCGCGCGGCCAATTACCCGCTGATCCCCGAGGACTTCGAGCGCATGAGCCTGCCCTCGGCGCTGCTGCCGCACCGCGCCAAGCTGTTCGGGCTGACCATCGCGCCCGAGCGCCTGGCCGAGATCCGCCACGAGCGCAAGCCGGGCAGCCGTTACGCGTCGCTGGGCAACTGCATCGAGGAAGTGGCCGAGGCCGAGCGCCTGATGCGGCGTGAAGGCATACGCTGGCTGTCGTCGACCAACAAGTCGATCGAAGAGATCGCGACGACCATCCTGCAGCTGATTCGTCCGGATCGTCTCGAGTACTGACGACCATGCGCCCGAGCCCGCACCGCGACGAATTGCTCGGTTTCCTGTCGACCCGGCGCGACGACAGCGACGCTGAACGCGCGCTGCCGGTCGATCCGCGCCGCGCCGAGCATCCGGCCACGCTGGTGCTGGTCGACGCCGCCGCCGATCTGCCGCGCAGCCTGGCGGCGCACGCCGCGCTGCGGGTGCTGCCGCTGTCGCTGCGCCTGCACGGACGCCGGCTGCGTGACGCGCGCGTGGCACGCGCGCGGCTCGACGGCGCGCGCTTGCGCCAGGCCCGCGTCGAGTTGCCCGACGCTGCCGAGCTGGCCTGGCGACTGCATCCGAACCTGGCGCTGAACGCCGACGTGCTGATCGCGCTCGACGACCTGCTCGGCGACGCGTCGGCGGCGCTGCAGCAGATGCTCGCCGAACACGACGCCGAAATCCGCGAACTGCGCGCCAGCCGCGGTCTGCCCGGCCGGCTCGCGCTGCACCGCATCGACTGTGGCGGCGCGTTCGCGGTGCCGGCGCTGCACGCGCGCGTGCTGGTGCACGAGCTCGAACGCGGACGGCGCAGCGCCGATGTCGTCGCGCTCGCCGCGAAGCTGCCGCACGCAACCCGGCAGTGGCTGCTGCCGCGCACGCCCGGCCAGCTCGGCGACACGCTGCAGGCCTGCGCGCAACCGCGGCTGCAAGCCTGGCGCGAGGCCTGCTCCGGCTTGACGCTGCTCAACGGCCACCCGCTGCTGTACGGCGACGCCGACGGGCTGCGCTGCATCGCGCGCGTGCGCGGCTGGACCCGTGCCGTCGACGCGCTGTGCGCACAGTTGCGCGACGCGCTGCATGAGCGGGCAAAGCTGCAGATCAGCTACGACGGCAGCATCGCCGAGCTGGCCGCGCACCCGGCCGTCGACGCGCTGCGCGCGCACGCGGCACGGCTCGGCGTGACGCTGAACGTGACCCATATGAGCGTCGCCGCGCGCGTGCGCGCCGGCGCCGGCACGCTCGCGGTGGCGCTGCTCGATCAGGACGGTTGACGCTGGCGCACGCCTTCGAACAGGCACACCGCGGCGGCCGCGGCGACGTTCAGCGATTCGACCGCGGCGGCTTGCGGAATCCTGACCACCGCCGAGCACTTGGCCATCAGGTGCTCGGAAATGCCTTGGCCCTCGTTGCCGAACACCCAGGTCACG